>DASRKU010000435.1:0-9616 GCA_035648815.1 Verrucomicrobiia bacterium
GCCTCTGGACCTCCTTCTCGGCCTGTTTCTCGGCATCCTCGGTGATGCCGCTGTCGTGAGCATGTTTCTTCAGCAAATCCATCGTGTCTCTCCGAACGTGCCGGATCGCCACCCTTCCGTCCTCGGCCATCTTGCGGATGATTTTCACAAATTCCTGCCTGCGCTCCTGGCTCAGTTCGGGGAAAAAAATGCGAATGACCTTGCCCTGCACGGACGGCGTCAGCCCCAGGTTGCTTTTTTGAATGGCCTTTTCAATCGGGTGCAGCGAACCCGCATCCCATGGCTGAATGGATAATGTGCGCGGTTCAGGGGTGGTGATGCCCGCCAGCTCGCGGATCCGCATCTGCGAACCATACATTTCAACCATGACATTTTCGATCAGCGCCGAGGACGCTTTACCCGTCCTGACGCCCGCAAATTCGTTCACGACCACCTGCTCGGTTTTGAGCATTTTGTCCTCAGCCTCCAGTAAGGAATCATCGAGTGTCATAAGTTCCGCAAAGCTAGCAAAGGTCCGGAAAGGTGTATAGGGGCAAACCGAGCCTATTTCACGTGACCTCGATTGCGCTTGTCTCTAGAATTTCAACCGGATGAATCGCGAAAAATGCGACAGACTGTGCGAGCGCGGCATTCTTGGACTGGTGCTCGCGATCCTTGTGTTCGGCCCTTTGGCCACGGGCGCCGTGGACACATGGACTTTTCTTGTGCTCCAGGGCCTCACCATCCCCGTGCTGCTGCTCTGGATTATCCGGTTCTGGGCCCAGCCCCGGCCTGAACTGCTTTGGCCCCCCATCACCTGGGCCGTGCTCGCATTCATGATCTATGCCGTCCTGCGGTATCGCGCGGCCGACATCGAATACGTCGCCCGGTTGGAGATGATCCGGGTCCTGGTGTACGGATTTCTGTTCCTAGCCATCGTCAACAATCTTCATCGCAAGGAGCACACACAGCTCATCGTTTTCACGCTGGTATTTCTGGCGATGGCAATTTCCTCGTACGGAATTTACCAGTTCGCCACCGGTTCGGACAAGGTATGGACCTTCACCAAACCTTACCCGCACCGGGCCTCGGGCACGTATATTTGCCCCAATCACCTGGCAGGATTCCTGGAAATGATTCTTCCGTTGGGACTGGCATGGACGCTGGTGAGCCGTGCCAAACCGCTCCTGAGAGTCTTTCTTGGCTATGCGTCATTGGTCATCCTGACAGGAATTGCCTTCACCGTCTCGCGTGGAAGCTGGTTGTCGGTGGCGCTGGTTTTGATCGTGTTCTTTTTCGTTCTTTCTCTCCATCCCGGTTACCGGTTGATTTCGGCGCTGTTGCTCGTCGTGATTCTGGGTTCGAGCGCCTTCTTCATTCCGCAGTTTCGCGCTTTGACTATTCGGTGGCACCAGGGCGCCACCGCGCATGGAAATATCAATGAGGACTTGCGCATTTCGTTATGGCAGCCCGCGCTGGCGATGTGGAAGGATAACCTCTGGTGGGGAGTCGGCCCCGATCATTTCAACTACCGTTTTCGCGCGTACAGGCCCGAAAACGTCCAGCTCGAGCCCGAATACGTGCATAATGATTATCTGAACACGGGGGCGGACTGGGGCATTGTCGGATCGGCAATCGTTGCCGGGGCGCTGGTGCTCCTGGCAGCGGGGGTTCGCAAGACCTGGCGATACGTGCGCGGCACGCCCAGCGATTTGTCCACCAAACAGAGCAATAAATTCGCGTTGGTGTTGGGGGCCTCCCTGGGATTGCTGGCCATCGCCTTGCATTCGGTTGTCGATTTCAACATGCACATTCCCGCAAATGCCATCCTGGCCGTCACGCTCATTGCCATCCTCAGCGGGTGCCTGCGGTTTGCCACGGAGAAATATTGGTTTAGCGCGGGCATACCCGTAAAAATAGCGGCTACCCTGCTCCTGGGTTCAGGCGCCGTTTACTTGATTCAACAGGAAATCAAACGGGCCGGAGAGTTTGCATGGACTGAACAGGCGCGTCTCGCCGCTGCGTTTTCTCCCGAGGAAATGAGCGCCCTGGAAAAGGCCATGGCGGTCGAACCCATGAACTTTCAGAACGCGTATGTCATCGGCGAGATCCTGCGGCTGCAAAGCTGGCAGGGAGACGATGATTACGCCGAAACGGCCTCCAAAGCGATGCAATGGTTTGGCCGGGCCATTCAACTGAACCGCTTTCATGGTTCCAGTTACATGCGTTACGGAATGTGCCTGGACTGGGTGGGGCGCGTGCAAGAGGCCAGGACTTACTTCGCACGCGCCATCGAGCTGGATCCGAACGGCTACTTTATCAATGCGCACATGGGATGGCACTATGTGCAGGAGCAAGACTATGCGGCAGCTCGAGAGTGGCTGCAGCGCTCCCTCCGCTTGCAACAGACCTACAACCCAATCGCCAATTCCTATCTGCCGATTGTGAAGCGCAAGCTTTTGGAGGGGGCCTCGGAACCGGTTGATACGACCGCTCCGAACGATTGAAGTGCCGTGCCGACAGCATTTTGAGCGTGGAAATGAGCCCCCAATTCTTTTGATTATCGAGTTGACATTCGGGCCCATATCCGTATTATAGCGGAAAATTAGAACAGTTTAAAACAGAACAAGTTACTGAGAACAACTATGAAACGAATTCGACCACTCCTCAGCGGATTAGTTGCATGCGGTATTGCCGTCGCCATGGTAATGAGTGCCTCAGCTGACACTGCGCAGCAGGGCATGGCCAAAGTTGTCGGCATCAAAGGTTCTGCCAGGTTCATGGCAGGCGCCAATGGCAACTGGCAGCCCCTCAAGACCGGCATGACACTGAAGGCCGGTGCCATCCTCCAGACTGCTGCCAGTTCTTATGTCGATCTCATTTTGAATGATTCTCATGCCGCAGCCTCCGTGATGGGGGGCTCCTCCAGCTCCGCCAGCGGAGAGAGCAGCGGAATTGCCTATCAGCCCAAATCGCAGCAGGATGCTGTGCGCGTGTTCGAAAATACCGTGCTCGGAATAGACAAACTCACGATCGACCAGACCGGCGTGGACACCATCACCGAGACCCAGTTTGATCTCAAGGCTGGCAGCGTGTTCGGCATGGTTAAAAAACTGTCCGCCGGGTCCAAATACGAAGTCAAAATTCCCAATGGCGTCGCAGGCGTCCGCGGCACAGTTTATTATGTTACCTCGACTGGCATCGTCCGAGTCATCAGCGGTTCCGTTGTGATCGCTTATGTCGGCGCCGGTGGCGCGGTCAGGACAGTGGAAGTCAAAGCAGGGTTCGAATTTGACATCCGCTCCGGTCCAGACGCACAGCCCACGCCCCTGAGCACACAGGAAATCCTCAAGCTCAAGCCCGCGCAAACAGCGTTCACCATGACAAAAGGCCAGGCCACCATCAATGTCCCGGTTGAAGGTTGGACCCCAATCTCCGCAACGAGAGGCCACAGTCCAAACTTCTAACATCTGGTTCCACTTTCAAAACCAGAGCAGCATTGTGTTGCTCTGGTTTTTTTTTCACGCCCGTGAAGTTCAAGCCCCTTAAGCTGGCCCCTCTCCTGATCGCAGTCTGCGTCATCGCCTTCGTCTGCCTGCTCCGGATCCTCCAGCCCGACTTCCTGGTCCGGCCGGAACTCATGACCTATGACATGCGCGTCCGCGAAGCCATGAAATTCCCGCACGCCATCGCCGGCAATCTCGGCTTCGTATACATCGATGACGGGAGCATCGCCTTCCTCAAGACCAACAGGACGCTCGGTTACCGCTTCGGCCTCTACTGGCCACGCCAGGTCTACGGACGGCTTGTCGAGGAATTGTCCGCCCAGAACGCCAAAGCCGTCGCCCTGGACGTCATCTTTGCGGAGTTGCGCGAAGATCAACCGCCAGTCCATATGGCGGATGATCGGCTGATGGATTCCGATCAGTTCTTCGCTCTGCAAATGAGCCGCGCGCATAACACGATCATCGCCGACAGCCGCAGCGTTTCCCCCCCTGCCCTGTTTGCCACAAATGCGCTCGCCCTTGGCGACATCACCACCGACAGCCTCAAAGACTCCGACGGCGTCCTTCGACGCGCCGCCGCATTCCGCATTCGCCGCATCTGGCATCCGATCCTGGTTCAAGCCCAGCGCGAATATGGCGTCGACCTGTCCGGGGCAAGGATCGAACATGGCCAGCTCGTACTCCCGCTTCCCGATGGGAAGCACGTCAATGCGGAGTTGGATTCGGACGGTAATTTTGGGCTGGCCCAATTTGTCGGTGACGCAATTCCCGCGGGCCAAGCCCCCAAAGCCCGGCCTTTCACGGATGAGCGGATCTGGCACATGGGAATCGTGCTCGCTGCGCGGGAAATGGGCCTGGACCTGGACAAGGCGGAGGTAAACCTCGAAGACGGCTGGATCCGGCTGCACGGGACCAATGGCCTCGAACGAACTCTTCCTGTGGACCAAAATGGATATTTCTATATCGATTGGTGCCTGCTTCCCAACGATCCCCGGCTCACGGTGGGTCCGATCGAATCCGTGCTGCAGCAGGACAGCTTGCGCTTAAGAAATGGCAGCGAGGGCCTGACCAACGCCTGGACCGGAAAGTTGGTCGTAGTCGGCTCCAGCGCCACGGGCAATGACCTCACCGACCGCGGGGCCACGCCTCTGGACCGGGATACCCTTCTGACAAGCCAAAACTGGAACGTGGCAAATTCCGTTATCACCGGCCGATTTGTCCGGCGCAGCTCCATGATGACCGATTTGTTCCTTATCACCGCGCTGGGTTCTTTGGCGGCTTACCTCACATGGCAACTCCGCGCCCTCATCGCGCTCCTTCTCGTCACCACCTCCATCGCGGCTTATGCCTGGATCGGAAATATCCTGTACGTGCACGATCGCTATTGGCTCCCGCTCATCCTGCCCATTGTCGGCGCCATGATGATCACCTACTTCTGCATGGTCACCTGGCGCGTCGTCTTCGAACAAGCCGAGCGCCGACGGGTAAAATCCATTTTTTCAACCGTGGTTTCGCCGAAAATCATGGACGAATTGCTCAACGCCGAAAGGCTCTCTCTCGGCGGCGCGCGGCGCGAAGTCACCGTCCTTTTTGCCGATTTGCGCGGTTTTACCGAATTCACCGATACCGGCCAGGATCGCATTGCGGCGCACATCGCCCAAAACAAACTTTCTGGGGAAGCCGCCGAAGCCTGCTTCGATGAACAGGCGCGCGAAACCCTCGCCACCGTCAATCTGTACCTCGGCCTGATCGCCGATACCATTATCCGCCACGATGCCACGCTGGATAAATTTATCGGCGATTGCGTGATGGCCTTCTGGGGAGCGCCCACCGCCAATCCCCGGCATCCGGTTGCATGCGTTCGCGCCGCAATCGAGGTTCAACGCGCCGTCCACGCTCTGAACAAGGAACGGGAACTGGAAAATCACCGCATCGACTCGGAGAACCTCGCGCGCCTTTCCGCCGGCCTGTCCCCGAAACCGCATCTGCCAATCCTGCTGCTGGGCACCGGGATCAACACCGGAGTGGTTACCGTCGGCATCATGGGTTCAGAATCCGTCAAAGGCGTGCGCCAGGGAAACTATACCGTGTTCGGTCGCGAAGTGAACCTTGCCAGCCGGCTGGAAAGTCTCTCGGGCCGCGGACGCATCCTGATCAGCGAAACCACCTATCAATGCCTCCTCCGCGATGAACCGTCCATTGCAGCGACCTGCATCGCGCAGCCCGACGCAAATGTCAAAGGCATCCGCTCCGCGGTAAAAGTCTATGAGGTCCCCTGGCGATTGCCCGAATCCGCCTCCCCGAGGGCGACAGCCCTGGACGGTTCCGCCGCCGCCCCATTGGTTGAGCAGAAACCGGGCTGACCTGCTGCGGCGACGCCGAATTGCCCGGCAGCCTCTCCGGATGACATTTCGCCGCGTTTTCTTTCTAGTCATGATCCGGCGCTTTGTTAACCTGATCCCATGCGTACGGCCATTTATCCGGGTAGTTTTGATCCGCCCACAAACGGCCACCTGGACGTGATCGAGCGCGCGGCAAAGCTGTTCGACCGGGTCATCGTCGCGGTTGCCAGGAACGAAAGCAAACAGCCGCTGTTCAACCTGGAAGAGCGGATCGATCTCGTCAAAGATGCGATTCGTCACCTGCCCAACGCGGAAGTGGATTCCTTTGATTGCCTGCTGGTCGATTACGTGGAGAGCCGATCGGCCCAGGCAATCGTGCGCGGGTTGCGCGCGGTATCGGACTTTGAATTTGAATTTCAGCTTGCCTTGATGAATCGTAAGTTAAATGAAAGAGTGGAGACGATCTTCATGATGCCCAGGGACACATACACCTTCCTCAGTTCGCGAATGGTCAAAGAAATAGCGCGCCTGGGGGGCAAGGTCACCCAGTTTGTCCCCCCGCGGGTCGAGGCTGCCCTGGCAGCCAAGTTCAGATCTCTCCGCTGAGCAGGAGGAGGATCCATGCCCATCATCATCAATTTGCGACATCTTGAGGAACATTCCGTCCACCTGGAAGGCCAATTGCCTGTGGAAGAGCTGGATTTGGGGTTGCGGGACGAAATCATACGCGCGGAGAAGCCTCTGGAATATGATCTCGATGTGGAGAAGCTGGAAGAAGCCTTGCTGGTGCAGGGCCGGCTCCGCTTGCCTCTGCAATGCGAGTGCGTGCGGTGCCTGAAACAATTCGAGCTCATGCTCGAAATTCAGCCATGGACCACCCACCTCCCGCTCGCCGGCGAGGATTCAGCGGCCATTTTGAATGACTCCGTGGACTTGACGCCTTATGTCCGGGAAGATATTCTTCTCGAGTTTCCGCAGCATCCGTTGTGTGATGCGAATTGTGGCGGGTTGCCAAAAGCATACGTTGGCAAAGAAAAGAAAGCCGCCACTGCTCCCGAAACCGGACAGAAAATGGCTGCGTGGAGCGAGCTGGACAAACTGAAACTGTAACGATTTGATTTATTTATGGGTGTTCCTAAAAGAAAACCATCAAAAAGCCGTCAGCGCATGCGTCGGGCTTACAATAGCGTTCTCACTTTGCCGCAGCTTAGCACCTGCCCTCAATGCGCCGCTCCGTACGTGTCACATCGCGTGTGCCCTTCGTGTGGCTATTACAAAGGCCGCCAGGTCATCAGCGTGACAGCCGGAGCCTGACGCGCTCTGCGCCGCGTTGCCCTGGGTGCGCGCTTTTCCTTTATGCGAGTAGCAGTGGATGTCATGGGCGGCGACCACGGCTGCGCTGTGGCCATTGGCGGCATCAAAGAGGCCTTGGATGCCAATCCCGACCTCTCTTCCCTCCTTCTCGTCGGAAACGAAATCGAAATCCGCGCCGCCATGGCCGACTCCCGGATCAACGACAGCCGCATCTCGATCATCCATGCCAGCGAAGTGCTGACCATGGAAGATAATCCCGTCGAAGCCATCCGCCGCAAAAAGGATTCATCCATGGTCCGCGCCATCGACCTGGTTCGGGATGGAAAGGCCGACGCCGTGATTTCGCCGGGAAACACCGGCGCGCTCGTGGCGGGCTCTCTCAAGCTGCGCCGGCTCGAAGGCATTGAGCGCCCCGCCCTGGCCGCGCGCATGCCATCCCGCACCAATGACTTTGTGCTGATCGATGCCGGCGCCAGCCCCGTGTGCGAACCCAGACACCTGGCCCAGTTCGCCGTCATGGGCGCGATCTACGCCCGCGAAATCCTCCGGCACAATAATCCCCGAATCGGCATTCTGAGCAATGGGTCGGAGGAAACCAAAGGAAACGACCTCACCCGCGTCGCCGCCCGGCTCTGTTCGCGGCTTGAGCTTAATTTCATCGGTTACGTGGAAGGTTTCGACCTGTTCAACGATGCCGTGGATGTGGTCGTGACGGATGGGTTCACCGGCAATGTCGTGCTGAAGACCGCTGAAAGCCTGGGGGACGCGATGATCTACCGGCTCAAGCACGAACTTGTTGCCACACCGCTGCGCCGATTGGGAGCGCTCATGTGCCGCGGGGCCTTCCGCAGCCTCAAACGCCGCATGGACCCCGAGCTCTATGGCGGCGCGGTCCTGCTTGGCCTCAATGGCACCGTTATTAAAGCCCATGGTTCCTCCCGCGACCGCGCGATGACCAACGCCATTCGCCTGGCAATCCAGGAAATCACGCACGGTGTCAACCAGATGATTTCCCGCGAAATTGCGCGTGCAAATGAACGCCTGGCTGCCGCTGAAACTGCCGTTTCTCCGTCTGTCCCAGCATGAGTTCATTACCTGCCGCAAAATTCAAGAATCCGCGAGCCCGACATAATTTTCAGGGCCGAACCTGTTCCATCGTCGGCGTCGGATCCTATGTCCCTTCCAGGGTGCTCACCAATGCCGACCTGGAAAAAATGGTCGACACTTCCGATGAATGGATCACGACCCGCACCGGAATCAAAGAGCGCCACCTCGCCGGGAAAAATGAGTTCACATCCGACCTCGCCGCCAAGGCCGCCATCCGCGCCATGAAAATGGCCGGAGTGACCGCCGAGCAGATCGATCTGATCATCGTCGCCACCATCACTCCGGACATGCCCTTCCCCTCCACAGCCTGCCTGGTCCAGAGAACAATCGGCGCCCGACGGGCCGCCGCGTTCGACGTCGAAGCCGCCTGTTCGGGTTTCATTTACGCGCTGGAAATCGCCCAGCAGTTTATCATGACCCGCACCTACGACACCGTGCTGGTAATTGGCGCCGAAAAGCTCTCTTCCATCACGAATTGGAAGGATCGAAACACGTGCGTTCTGTTTGGCGATGGCGCCGGAGCGGCCGTGCTTCAGAACCGCCCCAATTCACATGGGCTGCTGACTGCGGTCATGGGCGCCGATGGAGACAGCGCCGACCTGCTCTACATGCCCGGCGGCGGATCGCGCTGCCCGGCATCGATCGAATCGGTTAATTCGCACCTTCACTATCTCCACATGAGCGGAAAGGAGACATTCAAAAAGGCTGTGCAGGCGATGCAGACCGCGGCTGAAGAAGCCCTCCGCCGGTGCGAGCTGAATATCTCCCAAATCCAGTGCGTCATCCCTCACCAGGCCAACCGCCGCATCATCGATGCCGTCGCGGAACGGCTCGGCGCCAAGCCGGAACAAATGTTCCTCAACCTTCAGAAATACGGCAACACCTCCGCCGCATCGGTCGCCATCGCCCTGGACGAAGCTGTGCAATCCGGAAGAATTCATCGCGGAGATTTGATCATGCTGATGGTTTTCGGGGCGGGATTGACCTGGGGAGCGGCTGTTATCGAATGGTGAGTTTGTGCCGCCCCGCCTATTCTCCGGAGCGTTCGGAAGCCATTTGACGGAAGCCGGTGTTATGGTATCTTTTAACAGTTTCTTATGAGCGCCAGAAAGATCGAAACTTCGGGTTCCCTCCAACAAAGTGTGACGGTTCATGCGCGCCAGGCGCGATTGGCCCTTTCCCCAGATTCAGTTGTCTTTCACCGTAATGGCATCGAGTTCCGCAGTCCTGCGCCTTACGCGGCCTGGACTGAAATGACTCTGACCCTCCACTCTCCTCAAGGCACCCGAAGCATCCATTGCTCGGGTGTTGTCATTTCCTGCACCGGCAGCAAACATGGCGGCTACCACGTCTCCATGGTGTTCACCG
>DASRKU010000436.1:0-11642 GCA_035648815.1 Verrucomicrobiia bacterium
CCCGCAGCCCCTACGCCGCCCCCGGCGCCAACGGCAACGGCAACGGCAACGCCAACCGGGCGCTCGTCGAAGCCCTCGTCAGTTCCAAAGTCTACCAGGACTACGAGCGCGCGTTCAGCGATACCACCGGCCTGCCCGTCGCCCTCCGTCCGGTCGAATCATGGCAGTTGCCCCATCACGGCAAGCGAAACGAAAATCCATTCTGCCAGATGATGTCCCAAAAGAGCCGCGCTTGCGGCGCCTGTTTGCAGGTCCAGGAAATCCTTTCCCAAAAAGCCACCCAGGAAGCCCAGACCGTCGCCTGCGCCGCCGGCATGTCCGATACCGCCGTCCCCGTCCGCCTCGGCGATCGTTTGATCGGCTTTCTGCAGACCGGCCAGCTCTTTCGAAAGAAACCAACTCAATCCCAGTTCGACCGCACCGCCCGCCTCGTCAGCGAGTGGGGATTGGATGTCGATCATGACAAGCTGAAGGAGGCTTACTTCTCCACGATCGTCGTATCGCCCAAACAACACGATGCCGTCGTCAAGCTTCTCACCATTTTTTCGCAGCACCTCTCCATGCTGAGCAACCAGGTCGTGGTGCAGCATGACAACGCGGAACCCCCGGTCATCACGCGCGCCAAGGAATATATCCATGAGCACCAGACCGAGGAACTTTCCCTTGGCCAGGTCGCCAGGGCCGTCAATACCAGCACGTTCTATTTCTGCAAAATGTTCAAAAAGATCACCGGGATCAATTTCACCGATTACCTCTCGCGCGTGCGGATTGAAAAATCCAAGAACCTCCTGCTCAATCCAAACCTGCGCGTCAGCGAAATCGCCTTTGAAGTCGGGTTTCAGTCCCTGACCCACTTCAACCGTGTTTTTAAAAAAATCCTGGGCCAGTCGCCCACTGAATACAGGGCGCAACTTCTCGGCAGATAAGATTACAAATTTGTGCGCCGCCAGGCGCCTGATCCCACAACCTCCAAAAGCCGCAGATGGCAACATCCGCGGCTCCTCTTTTTTCGGGGTCCTCCTGGCAATTGACCGTCCTTAACGTGGCGGCGCCTGCACCTGCAGTTCGTCATCGATGTTAGCCAATGACCGCCCGAGTGGTCACGTCCAATGTTCCAGCTGAAGTCGTATTCGCTGAAAACAAATTCGCGTGAATTCGCGCAATTCGCGGATAAACCCTTTCCCTTTCGCGGATCAGCCAGGAACGCGCCTTGACTCCTGTCGAGGCTTTCTCATGCTGCTGGCGTGTTGCGCTGCGCCTGAATGAACCTGGCGTCGGACCCGATGTGAAGACGCTTCCTAAATATCTATTGTTTCAGGTCATTGCCTCCCTGGCGATGACGGTGCTTGTCTTTACGTTCGTGCTGCTTCTGGGAAATGCGCTGAAGGAACTCCTGCCCCTGCTCGTCAATCACCAGGCATCCCTGATCGTATTGGCAAAGGCCATGGGGCTGCTGATTCCATTTGTCGGGACCTTTGCGCTGCCGATCAGCATGCTCACAGCCACGTTGCTCGTTTTCGGCCGTTTCAGCGCGGATCAGGAGCTCACAGCAGCGCGCGCCAGCGGCGTCAGCCTGCTCTCGCTCATCATGCCCGTCCTGGTGCTGAGCCTGGTATTGTGCGCCGTGAGCGCCGCGGTGAATCTCGAAATCGGCCCCCGGTGCCGGGTCGCATACAACAGCCTCCGGTTCGGGCTCAGAGCCACGGTATTTTCCAAACTCCAATTGCCCGAAGGGCGTTCCATCAACACCTTTCCCGGCTACCTTGTGTTTGTCGGCAAGAACCGGGGAACAAACCTTCACGACGTGCTGCTGTTCCAACTCAAGGATGAAACCAACATTCTCCTGAGCGTTCGCGCTCCCAGGGGCTCCATCGAAATCGACAAGGAAAATCAAAAGCTGCGATTGCATTTGTACGATTCAACGATTCAATACGTTGCCGGCAACATGGCGGGAGTGGGCAGCGAGTTTACGCGCGACCTCGACCTGGGCCCCGGTGCGAAGTACACGCAAAAAACCGGGCTCAGCGACATGACCTTCGGGCAGCTCCGGGACGAACTTGAGCGCTGGGAAACCCGGGTTCGGATGCGGCCGGAGCAACTCACGCCGGAAGCCTTGCGGATCTGGAGAGCACAATTGGACAATTGGAGCGATCTCACCGAACCGATCCGGGTCCAGATCCATCGCCAGGTCGCGTTCTCGTTTGCGTGCTTCAGCTTCGTCCTGGTCGGGATCCCGCTGGGCATACGCGTGCAGAGACGCGAAACAAACGTCGGGATTGCTATCGCCCTGGCCCTGGTCGCGATTTATTACGCTCTGATCATTCTTGCCAATTCACAGTCCACGCACGCCGAGCTGGTGCCGCATTTGTGGATCTGGGCGCCCAACTTCCTGTTCCAGGCGGTTGGAACCGTCCTCCTGTGGCGGGCGAATCGAGGGACGTGAGGACAGCGATGGGTCGAGAGTCGATGGCAAAAGAGCACCTGTTTCTGAGTCAGTGAGTCAATGAGTCAGTGAATCAGTGATTGGCCTACATTCTCTGACTCATTGACTCACTGACTCACTGATTCGAGTTTTACTGCCTCCGAAACACCTTGTGGATGGCGGCCTGGTCGACCGGCTTCACGATCAGCTCGTCGATATTCACGTGAGGCGGGCGGCTGGCGATCCAGACCAGGATTTCGGCGATGTCCTCGGCTGTGAGCGGATGGACGCCTTCATAGACCTTCGCCGCGCGGGTGGTGTCGCCTTTGAAGCGGACGATGGAAAACTCCGTTTCGGCCAGGCCGGGATCGACAGTCCCGACGCGGATGCCGGTGCCGTTCAGTTCCAGGCGCAGGGCCCGGGTGATTTGCAATTCGCCTGCTTTGGCGGCGCAGTAGGCGGCCCCGCCTTCATATGCGGTGTGTCCGGCGACGGACCCGATGTTGATGATGGAGCTCCCGGCGTCATGCGGGATCAAGGGCAACACGGCCCGGGTCATGCGCAGAATGCCGAGCACGTTGCTCTGGAACATGGCGTTCCAGTCCTCGTCCTTGCCCTGGGCGATTGTATCCTGACCGTGGGCGCCCCCGGCGTTGTTGATCAACACATCGACATTCCGGGTTCGGCCCTTCACCCAATCCACGAACGCAGTCACGCTGGCGGTGCTCGCGACATCGAGTGGATGCCATTCGGCCGCCGGCGCCCCGGCGTTCTTTGCCGCGTCGGCGGTTTTCTTCAGCATCAACTCGCGGCGCGAGCCCAGCAGCAGCCGGGCCCCTTCGGCGCCGAATGCCATGGCCGCCGCCGCGCCAAATCCGCTGGAGGCGCCCGTGATCAACACCCATTTATTCGTGAGTCGCGATTGCATGCGGAGAATATCCTGTTGCCAAATAGATCGTCTCGCCGGACTTCCATGGCAATTCTTTTTTATCGATGGTTAATGCGCGGGGGAGGAGCTGGATTTCGTGTCCGAACAGTTCAAAGACAATCGTGCCGGGCAGAAAGGTGGTATCCATGAAAATGCATTTTCCGAACGGAAGATCGTAAGGAACGGGTCTCGGCTGGCTGAATGCCAGCGCGATGGTGTCGTTGGTGGGCCTGGGTTGCGCTGGAAAGGCGATGGTGAGATTGCTGATGGCAAGCGCAGGCTGGCTGATTTGCAGGACCGGATTGCCGGAGGAATTGGTGGTGAAGGCGACCTGCCATGGCCCGAGCCGGGTGCGCCGATGCTCGATTCCGGTATACGCGATGACGTAAAGGATCAGGGCAATGACCAGCGCCGTTGCGACATGTTTCAGCATGGACTCAGGCCCCGGGCCGGGGACCCTCGGGTGGTCCGGAGAAGTATTCGTTCCTGATCCAGACAAACAACGCCGGGCCAAAGCAGAGCGTGACCCCGACCGGCACGGCGAGAAAGCCCCAGACGTTTGTGTCAATCACAGAGAACATAAACAGAAAATTGGTTCGATTAATGTAAAGTGTGGAGCCGAGGGGATTCGAACCCCTGACCTACTGATTGCGAACCAGTCGCTCTACCAACTGAGCTACGACCCCGTCCACCAAGTCAGAACATGGATAGGTTTGGCATAACAGGCACCAATTCGCAACCGATTTGTGGCGGCGGCGGATTTGGAGGGTTGGGTTTGCCAAATCCACAGCGGCGCTGAAGCGCACGCACTCCATGTGCTGGCGCGGCCATCAAGGCTCCGGTTTCAGAGCGCGCTCCAGCAGCACTTTTTCTTGCGGGCCGTACGAGAGCGCCAGAGCCTGCGCCTGGCCTGCGGGAGTCATTTTCTTCCACGATTTTCGGAGAGCGCCAATGACCTTTTCGTCGGAAGTGCCGTCCGCGAGCGGCGCGAGCTGATGCTGCAGGAACACCAGGCAGAGCGCATCTTCCAGGACGCGGCTCTCTGGATCCTGAGGAAAATTCCGTTTCAAATTGAGGCTCTGCACTCGCTCAATCACCGATTCCGGATAACCCACTTCCCGAAGAATTGTTCCGGCCAGCTCGGCGTGAAAGGTTTTCAGCGTCTCCCTCCATTTCAGATAGCCCGCTTTTGTCATCGGGTAGGACTTGCGCGGAATCTTCCATCGGCACAAGTGCTGGCACCGGGCGGCGAGCCGAAGTTCTTCCGATGCGTCGGGGCAGAGTTTCAGCACCCACTCGGTGAGCCGGCGCGCATAAACCAGTTCGCGGGGCAGCGATTGGCCGTCGGCAATCTCCCGGTTCGGATCGAGAGCGTTTTCCGCGTCAAATCGAAGCGTGGCGACCTCGAATCGCTCGGGGTTCGAAAAAAGGGAGCTGGCATTCACCTGTTTGTCTTATGGCCGAACTGGGTTATCGTTTCCAACCTGGATGAAAATGTCGAGCTCACATGGGCCTCTCTCTCCGGAGGAATTTCAGCGCCAACTCTCGGATTTTGTCCGGCAACATTTTCAAAGCGGCAAGCCCGAGTCAGCCACGGAGTCGGACCCGCCTCCGCCGAAGCCTGAGAAGGGCACGGACGTCTTTGAGTTCGCCTATAAACCCCGCGACGTAAAGGAATATCTGGACCGGTTTGTGATCAAGCAGGAGGAGGCCAAGAAGGTCCTGAGCGTGGCCCTTTGCGACCATTACCACCATGTGCGCCTTGCGCTGGAAGGCAGGGAAAGCGCCAATTACGCAAAACAGAACATCATCCTCATCGGGCCGACGGGCGTGGGCAAAACGTTTTTGATCCGCAGCGCCGCCGAACTCATCGGAGTGCCGTTCGTCAAGGCCGATGCCACCAAGTTCTCGGAGACGGGATACGTCGGAGGCGACGTCGAAGACATGGTCCGCGACCTTGCCCGGCTGGCGGACGGCGATACGGCGCGGGCGCAGTATGGGATCATTTACATCGACGAAATCGACAAGATCGCGTCGGCGGCGAACATGTCCGGCCGGGATGTGAGCGGGCGGGGTGTGCAAACCAATTTGCTGAAGTTAATGGAGGAGACCGAGGTTCCGGCGCGGTCGCCATCGGACATTGCGGCCCAGATTCAGGCCATGATGGATTCGCAGCGCGGCAGGAAGTCGTCCCTGACGATCAACACCAAGCACATCCTGTTTATCGTCAGCGGCGCTTTTGGCGGCCTGGAAAAGATCGCCCGCAAACGGCTGCACGAGTCGGCCATCGGGTTTGCCGCCGCAAAGGAACAACAACCCGAGAGCCCTGAAGAAGTGCTCGCAGCGGCGCAAACGCGCGATTTTATCGAGTTCGGATTCGAGCCTGAGTTTATTGGCAGGCTGCCGGTCCGCGTCGTGTGCCATTCTTTGAACACGGACGACCTGTTCCTGATTCTGAAAAACTCCGAGGGAAGCATCATCCGTCAATACGAGCAGGATTTTGCGGCTTATGGGATCGAGGTATTGTTTTCGGACGAGGGTTTGCGCCGGATTGCGGAGCGGGCGAGCGACGAGCAAACCGGCGCGCGGGGGCTCATGACAATTTGCGAGCGGGTATTTCGGGACATCAAGTTCGAGCTGCCGTCGAGTCCGGTGAAGCGGTTCGTGGTGACCGCCGGTCTTGTGGATGATCCTGTGGGGAAGTTGCAGGAGATCTTATCCGATCCAAAGCACGAGCAACGGCTGGTTGCGCGCCAACTTGTGGAGGAGTACGCGCGGCGCTTCCAGGAAAACCACGGCATCGCGATCCGCTTCACTGAATCGGCGACGGACCTGCTGGTGGACGAGTCATGTCGGGAGGGCCAGCCATTGCGCGAGCTGTGCGCCGAGCGCTTCAAAGATTACCAGTTCGGTCTGAAGCTGATCATCCAAAATTCAGGCCCGCGCGAGTTTGTCATCGATCGCCCCGCGGTCGAGGCGCCCGACAAGGTCCTCAGCGACTGGGTGGTGGCCAGCTACCGAAAAGAACCGACAGCAAAGGAGACAGGCTCTAACCACGGATGAACACGGATAACCCCCTCAAGTCAGTGAGTCAGTGAATCAGTGAGTCAATGAATGAGAGAGGGTTGTCAGTGTTTCATTCTCTGACTCACTGATTCATTGACTCGCTGACTCAATAAGGGAAGGCAGGGCTGCGCTGCGCGCAGCCGGACGCACGCAGTGCGCCTTTAAAATCCGTGTCCATCCGTGTCCATCCGTGGTTAAAAATCACTTTTGGAGAGTGATTCTTCCGTCGGGCTGCATTCCGGCGACTAAAGGGAATACATCTCTCTGCAGGCAGAACGGGACGTCCTCGGCCAGTTCCGGGCGGCTCAAAAGGCGCTGCCCATTCCGGGCCTCCCGCGCTGCGCCGGCGAGATTGGTTTTCACTGATTCAAACAACCGGCGCGCCATGAAGGCCGCATCCGATCGTTCGCCATCGCCGAAATGATCCTGGAGCAGCTCGCACATGGCGCCGGCAGCCAGGACATCCTCGTACGCCGCCTGCTCAAACGTGCCGCTGCACACGATCAGCAGGTGCTCGGTTCCGGATTTCAAAATCCATTGCACCGTTGCACCCAGATTGAGGAATGAACCCACCAGGACGGTTCGCGAATGCGCGCCCGCCCGCAACGCCCGAGTGCCGTTGGTCGTGGTCGTCACAATCGTCCTGCCCAAAACCCGTTCGCGCACGAATTCCCTGGGCGAATTTCCCATGTCGAAATCGACCCCGCCCGTGAGTTCGGCCCGGATGCGCAAGCCATCGCGCTCGCCTGCAAGCAGCACTTGAGGCATTCGCCGGCGCCACTCGAGAGCTTCAGGGATCTCCGCAACCGGGATCACCGCCGCGGCACCGTTGGCCAGCGCGGTAACCATCGAGCTCGTCGCCCGAAACACGTCGATCACCACGCAGGTGGTGTCGTCGAGATTGCGCCGCTGCAGCCCGGCGAAATCGGCTGGTGTAAAAAGCACTTCAAGGGTTTTCATGCTCATGCGTGGATGCGGTCCGGCCCGCGCGGGTCCGGATATAGTGAAACAGGTATTGCTGGGCGTAGCCGGCGTTGGGTCCGAATTGCGTCTCCGAAAAGCGCAGCAATCGTTTTGTCGTCGGGCGACGGTTTGGAAAATAAAGTTGCCGGAAAGCTTTCAGCACCCAGACGTCGACAGGAAACGCAGCCGGAAATCCATACGCGAACAGGAGGACGCAATCGGCGATCTTCCTGCCGATCCCCGGCAATTCCATCAGCTCGGAACGCGCGGCTTCAATCGGCAGATCCTTGAGGCGGTCCAGATCGATTTGGCTGCTGACGACGCGCCGGGCAGTATCGAGAAGGTAAGGCGCTCGAAAACCCATCTTGCAGGCGCGCAGGTCCGATTCGCTGGCCTGGGCAAGGCGTTCGGCGGTTGGAAAGGCATACGCCGGGGGGTGCCCGGGCAGGGCGAGGATGGGTTCGCCAAATCTTTCGCAGAGGACAGAAATGATCTGCCGGATCTGGACGATTTGCTTTGTCGAGGAGAGAAGAAATGAAGCCAGGCATTCCCAGTTATCCTGGCGCAACAGGCGCAACCCCCGGCATGACCCCACTGCAGCGCGCATCGGCGCATTGTCTGGAAAAGTGCCCAATATGGCAACCAGGTCGACCTCGATCTGAAGATAGTCCGTCAGCCAGTTCCAGTCGGCAACGGGTTCGCCAACACTGGCATGGATGCAACTGCCGTCCGTCTCCAGGCGCACCCAGCGCTTGCCGAGGATTCCATTCCAGCCCTTGTCTCGAAACTCCCATCGGAACGCCTGCCCGGAATTGAGCGTGGCGCCCAGGTCATAATCGCGCACCTGGAAGGTGGCGTGGGCGGAGGCTGGGAGCGGCTCAGCGCAGGTTGCGGCACTCGAAAAGCTGGATCGTATGAAAGGGGCGGCCATGATAAAGGGCTTCGCGTATACCAAGATCCTTTACGGATTCAAATTGCTCAAGAAGACCCGCCGGGGGTGGAACGCCGACGGGTTCGTACCGGCGCAGGTTGGATTCGCCCGACAGCCATTTTGAAAGCCATCCAGACACGAGCGGCGGGTCCCCGAGTTCCAAAACGAATATGGCGTTTTGCCCTTTGCGCTCGTCGCGATATCCGGGCCAGAAATAGAATTGATTCACCGGGTGATCCAGCGAGACGAAATAGACGATCGGATGATCCACAACGTTCGTGCGGGCCTCGGGCATATAAAAGCTCAGCAACCCCGTGATGCCGTAATGCCCGGCAATCACGAACACTGGCGTCCCCTCCTCCATCAACTTCGTGCGGGCACCGTCCACGATCGTCGCCATGCTCCGATATCCGCGAACCCGCGTCATGGGATCCGGTTTGGATGGGAGCGGCCGGCCCGCGATTTTTTGGATGAGATCAGTTTGATGCAGCAGAATGACGACAGGCAAGCCGATGCCCAGGCCGGCGATGAGCCAGAATTTCACCAGCCGATTTCCGAGTCGCCATCGTGTTTCCCAGAAAATCAGGCCCAGGCAGAAGAGCGGGATGACAGAAGGGGCGATCCAGTTCGGCAACACTCCCGAGTGAAACGTGTAGAGCAGGTAGCACAGGAAGAGCGGCGCTCCCATGCTGAAGAGATAAACCAGGCGAGGATCGTGACGCTGTCGGCGCCAGAACGCAAAGCAGGCCCATGCGGCGGCGGCAAAGAAAAGAGGATTCAGCAACCCGGCTTCCACGAGCAGGAAGTTGAAAAAGGGAACCAGTGTCGGGCGCCAGGGGACGCCGATGCTGGCGTTGGTGGCGAGGTGTCCGAGCGTGACCCAATGATGTTGCTGGTTCCAGAGGAGCACGGGGATGGCGCACAGGATGTTGATCAGCAGCGCCAGGTAAGGACCGGACCGGCGCAGTTGCGCCCGGGCGGGTTTCCAGAGCGCGAAGAATACAGCCCAGCTAAGCCACTGAAATAGTTCGGTGTACTTGCTGAGGAACCCAAGCCCCATCCAGAGCCCAGTCCAAATCCACCATCGGGTGCCGGCCCCGGGCTGCACCGCCCGCCAGCCCGACAACATCGCCGCCGTCCAAAATAAAACCGAGAGCGGATCCACAGTCATCAGCACCGATCCCAACGCGAGCAACGGCGTTGCCGCCAGGATCAACAGCAGAAAAACACCGGCGCGCGCGTTGACTTCGCGGGCGAAAAAGCGCAGCAGCACCAGCCCCATCACCGCGCTGATGATCGGAGAAAAAAAGCGGACACCAAATTCATTATCGCCCCACAGATGCGTGCCGGCCCACTGGATGTAGGCGATCAGGGGCGGTTTGCTGAAATATGACAAGGCCGGGTGCTTGGACCAAACCCATTGATACGCCTCGTCCTGGCTGAGCTCGATAAGGCCGCACCCGATGTATGCCAGATGCAGCAGCAAAAGAAAGCCAATGAGCAGGTATCCGAGTCGCAGCCAGTGCGAGTCCAGGCTGGACGCCGGATTTTGGGTGCCGGGTCCAGGAGACCGCTTGGCCGGCGGGGCCGGAGTCTCTGTTGTCAGCTCCGGGTTCAAGAGAGATTGCAGTTGCGCCCACCAAAGCGGGAACCATTTCTTCCCCGCAATTTGCCAAAACGCATTCAAAGCCCAAAGCCCGGCCACGGCATAGCCCGCGCCCAGGATGCCTCCCGCAAGCACATCACTTGGATAATGCACTCCGTTATACACCCGGGAAAACGAAACCAACAACGCCAGCGGAATCGTGAGCCACCAGGAGCGTCTATAATAAACGAGAAATACCATGCTTGCAGCAAACCAGTTGGCCGCGTGGGAGGACGGCATGCTGCTATAATTCGGTTTGGCCTGGACTGTCGGCGGAGAATTGGCGGGAGCCGCCCATTCGAAAGCGGCATCAGGCATCGGCTTCGGCTCGGCTTGGGTCCGAAGAGGCGCAACTTTTCCGAAAAGGCGCACGTCGGCCAGGCTGGACTCATACGGTCGCGGACGCGACACGGCATGTTTGATCGTGTTGCAGACCAGGGAATCTCCCGGCCAAACGATCAACAGGAGCATGGCCAGGCATACCCGGGCCCGAGCTCCCCCCTTCCATAGCAGCAGCGCCGCCCCAACGATCAGAATCGGGACAAAGTACGGGTTCCCGCTGGCGAACGGCATGAGTCGATCGAAAACGGGATTGCTCAGCGTTTGGTTGATGAACCGGAACAGGCCGGCATCCAGTGACTGAAGCCAATGCACCGGGACAGCTTAGCGGGGACGCGTCAAATGGAAACCTGATTTCCAAACCGACCCGATCCGGGCAGAGGATGGCATGGGATTGGTAGGGGCGCACTGTGTGCGTCCGGCTGCGCGCAGCGCAGCCCTACCGGGAACCGAATGGCCAGTTGTGGCTCAATAGGTCACCAGCGACCGCACGGTATGGCCCTTCAGCAGATCACGCCCTTTCAGGAATTTGAGTTCGATCAGGAACGAAATCTCGATGATTTCAGCTCCGAGCTTTTCGACGAGTGCAGCCGCCGCCCGGGCGGTTCCGCCGGTGGCCAGCAGGTCGTCAATCAGCAGGACCCGCGCGCCGGGTCTGAGGGCATCGGAATGGATGGCGATCGTGGAGGTCCCATATTCCAGGGCGTATTCCTGCTCGTGCGTCGTGTAGGGCAGTTTGCCTTTTTTGCGGACAGGGATAAAACCCGCCTCGAGCTTCAACGCGGCCGCCGCCGCAAAAATAAAGCCCCGCGCATCAATCCCAACCACCGCGTCCACACTGCCGGGTTTATAGCCGTCCAGGAGCATATCAATGGATGCTGCGAAAAGCCGCGGATCGGCCAGCACCGGCGTAATATCCTTGAACTGAATTCCGGGCTTGGGGAAGTCCGGGATATTTCTAATGGCCCGCGCGATGTCCGCAACAGTGGGAGTGGTCGTGATCATGTGGTTCGGCGATTTTGCCGAATGCATGGATGGCAAAATCCGGGCGGAGTGTAAAGCCCATTACCAATCAGGTTTTAACCACGGATGGACACGGATGGACTCGGATAAAGGCGTCTAAAAACGGGTCCTGTGTCGAGAGTCGACGCTTGTTCGCGCAAAGACCGGGCTGCGTCGTAATCAACGCCCCACGATACTCCACCCAAAAACTTCCGACGGACAGCTTCCGGTCTTCATAAATCCGTACTACAATGTCGAAAGTTCACGCATTCCTGGCAAAGACTTAAAACGTGCCCTCACCCCGTCCCTCTCCCATCCGATGGGAGAGGGTGGCCGGAGGCCGGGT
>DASRKU010000437.1:0-2021 GCA_035648815.1 Verrucomicrobiia bacterium
AGGGCTTATGTGTCAGAGAACAAGATTTCGGCGAACGGAGGCTGGAATAGCCGCCGTGATTCTTGCTTTCGCTCTGCGCGCCGCCTCCTCTGAAATTCCCAACCAGCCCCCTCCGCCAACCAGGATCCTCACCAACGTTTCCGAAATCTGGAGTCTTCCAAAAGAAGTGAAATTCCTCCCGCATCGGATTCAGACCGAGATGGTGATTTACTACTTCGACTCGGCGTGGAAGACCGCGACGGGCGAATGCATGGGCGTTCCAGGCTGGCTTCCTTTGGCGGATGCCCCGATGGCTCTGAAGGCGGGGCAACGATTGATCATCGACGGACAGATACTCCCGTCCGAAGAGCGCTTCCTGTGGGACAAAACCAAGGTGCGCATTGTCGAAGATCGTGTGCCACTAAAAGCGGAACGAGTCTCCGACATAGCGGAGCGGGCGCGCGAACTCCATGGACGGCTGCTGGAGATCGAGGGATTGCTCGATCGCAGGCAGATGGAAGATGCCACCCACATGACATTTTCGTTTCTGTCAGGAGGGGCGGTGGCGACGGCCCATATTTTGAAGAGTCTGGACGGGACCCCTCCGGCGTTCAAAGAAGGGGATTGGGTGCGGATCAAGTGCGTGAATGCGCCTCAATTCGACCGCGATGGCAAGCTCGCTATCCTGGTCCTGTGGGTCGCCCGGCCGGAGGACGTGCAGGTGATTGGTTCTTTGAGGACCGACGCGCGTTTCCAGATTCCTTTGTGTCAAAGCGAGGACATTTTAACAGATCTGAAGACGAATGAGTTGTTGCATGTTCAAGGGATTGTTCGCCGGCATGAGCCGGGCAAGTGGGTCGTTCTCTGGGATACCACCGGCCAAATACTCGTGCAGAGCAGCCAAACCCAGCCCCTCCGTGCTGGCGACCAGGTCGAAGCGATCGGGTATCCGCTGGTGCTCGGAGTGCAGCAATGCCTCATGCAGGGTCTGTACCGATTTTCGCTTTCCACGAACGCATCGCCCCTCAAGGCGGGCGCGTTGCCGTTCCCAACGCCCTTGCGCCTGGCCGACCAGGTGAGAGCCTTGAGCCCGGATGAAGCATCGCGGCATTTGCCGGTGCAGCTCTACGCGTTCGTGACCTGGCAGAACAATCAAGCGCCATTTGCTTTTGTTCAGGATGCTAGCAGCGGGATCCGCCTGATGAATCCACAATGGGAAACCACCGAAGCGGCAAAGCCAGGGGCCGTGGTCAGCATTCGCGGAATCACGGATGTGGGCGGCTTCGTTCCCGTGATCACCAACGCCGTTGTCCGAAAGGCCGGCTGGTGGAATCTCGATGCCGGCAAGTCGGTCTCCCTTGAAGAAGCCATGACGGGAGTGGAAGACGGGCACTGGGTCCAGATGCGCGGTTTTGTTCGCGAGGTCACCGACATCAATGGTCTATGGCGGCTCGATCTCAGCACGCCCAGCGGCGAGTTCCAGGCATGGGTCAATTCCGGCAATCCCTTGAATTCACTCCGGGGCTCCATCGTCCGGGTGCACGGGGTGTGCGCAGCCGTTTCCAATTCGCGGCATCAATTGACCGGCATCCAAATCTGGTCGCCCGAGGCCCGATTCGTCCAGGTTGAGGAGCCCGCGCCCGATGATTTATTTGCGGCGCCGCTGCGTTCGGCTGGCAGTTTGCGCCGCTTCAATTTGCAGAACACCCTCAACCAGCGGGTCAGAACCGAGGGCAACGTCGTGCTGCACGTCCCCGGCCGATACGTCTACGTCCAGGATGGTGAGGACAGTGTTTTTGCCCTGAGCCAGCAGAAGGACCCCCTTCAACCGGGCGACCGGGTGGAGGTGGTAGGTTTCCCTGGAAACCAATCCCGTCGGTTCCTGCTGCGAGAAGCGGTTTATCGCCGTGTCAGCCCCGGAAAAGAACCCGCGCCGGTACAAATCTCCGGAGTCGAATCAGTCAATCTGGAGTTCGAAGGACGGCTGGCGACGGCCCACGGAATATTGCTTAGCGCCACCGTGAAGAACAAAGAAACCCGGC
>DASRKU010000438.1:0-2456 GCA_035648815.1 Verrucomicrobiia bacterium
CACTATTGCCGCCGCAACTTTGCTCGTTCCGTCCATCCATGCCCAAAACGGCGTCACAGCCTCGCCCAGGCTCCGCCAGCAGGTGAACGAGCGCCAGACAGTCATGACGAAAACCTCGGTGCCCGTGCGGGGCAACTCCACCATCGTGGCTTCCCCGAAACTACAGCAGCAGTTGACGGAGAATAAGCCGGTCAGCGGCACGGTCGCCGGGCACGATACCATCTCGACCACCGCTCGTTCGGACAACGGTATTGCTGCTTCTCCAAGGCTCAGGGAACAACTGCACCTTGCCAAGCCGGAATTCCGAATCGCGCCAATTAAGTAGTCGCTTCGGACCCGGAAACACCGCAAATTAACGGCGGCAGTTCCAACCTGCCGCCTGTTTCAAATGAAACCAGAAATTCCTGCCGACCAGGATCCCGCCTTGAGCGGACTTTTGCGCCAGTGGAAGGTGCCTTCCGCCATGACGCCGGGATTTGAAGACACCGTCTGGCGTCGCATAGCCCAAACTCAACGGCAGCCAGCGATATCTTTATCCCTGCTCCGCGATTGGATCGCGCAGACCTTCGCCCGGCCGTCGGTCTCAATTACGTATGCAGCCATTCTGCTCGTCACGGGTGTCAGCGCGGGATTTTGGCAAGGCCACCAGATCTCGACCCATGGCGTTGAGCGGGTCAGCGTCCGTTACGTGCAGATGATGGATGCCTTCGAGGCGCCCCGGTAATGATGAAGCGCGCCTGGCTCATCATTTTGGGCGGACTCGCTGCGGCCCTTGTGGCGTACGGGGCTTCCTATTACTTCGGCTCGGCGCCGTATCGGTGCATTGCTGACAGCAAAACGCCGGAGCTGACCTGGCTCCAGCAGGAGTTTCATATTTCCGCCAGCGAATTCGGTCGAATTTCGGCTCTGCACGATTCCTACACGGCCGCCTGCGCCGAACGCTGCCGGCAAATCGATGCTTTGAATGGCCAGCTTCAGCGCCTCCTGGCGGCCACAAACGCAGTGACGCCCGAGATCGACAAAACGCTGCAAGAGGCCGCGCGGCTTCGGGCTGAATGCCAGAAAGCCATGCTGCAACACTTCTACGCCGTCAGCCAAACCATGCCCCCCGAACAGGGACGCCGCTATTTCGCCTGGGTCACTGCCCGCACATTCGGTCCCGAACATCCCTCCATGTCCTCTGCCGCCGCCGCTGCGGATCATGAACACCACCACGAGTGATGCGCAGGATCTGGCGGATATGGCTCGTCTTTGCGCGGGGCACGAGAGCGCGCTGAATGGATTGATGGAACGGCACGCGGGACGCTTGTCGGCATACCTCGTCCGCGTGCTGCAGGATGAAGCCGAGGCCTCGGACCTCGCCCAGGAATCGTTTGTTCGGGTTTATCTGCACCGGGATCGCTTCAAACCAGCCGCCCGGTTCTCCACCTGGATTTACGCCATCGCAACCAACCTCGCCCGGGACCGACTCCGCCGAATCTCCCGTCATCCGCACGTTTCCATGGAAAGTCCGCAGCCGGATGCCGCGGGGCTCAACCAAGTGCTCGCGATTGACGAGCCGAATCCTCACGAATCCCTGGTCTTTGCGGAAAGAGCTGCCGCCGTGCGCAACGCCGTGGCGGAATTACCCGAAGACCTGCGAGTCCCGCTGATCCTCTCCGAATATGAGGACCAGTCCAATGCCGAGATCGCCGCCGTGCTCGATTGCTCTGCCAAAGCCGTGGAGATGCGCCTTTACCGCGCCCGCCAGCAACTGCGCACAAAACTCGGGCCTCTTCTGCAAAGCGCACCCGCCCCGGAGCAAAGCAATCTACGGAACACAAACCGTTAGACACGCGCGCCAGCGTCCTGGAGTGCGGCTGCCCTCTGCCGCTTTTTCGCTTCGCCCAACTGCCAAAGCGGCAGAGGGCAGCCGCACTCCAAAACCTGGCGGAAATTCCTCGGCCCCAGCAGTCCAAAAAATACCTTGAGTGAAACCTCCGCCGCTGACGTATTATGATTGCCACATAAACTATGAAAACGATCAAAGTTGCGACCGCTACCCTGCTTTCATTGGCTTTCCTCGCGGCCCCGCTCGCCGGCTTCGCCGCCGACCAGCCCGCAAAACCTAAACCCGATAAACTGACCACCTGCCCGGTTTCAGGGGACAAGCTGGGCGAAATGGGCAAGCCGTACGTGTTCGAATACAAAGGCCAGGAAGTCAAACTCTGCTGCAACAATTGCAAGAAAGATTTCGACAAAGACCCGGCCAAATACATGAAGAAAATCCGCGAAGCCGACAAGACGGCCCCGGCGAAGAACCCCGCCAAAAATTGACAAAACTTCGACAATATCGGTTTAGGCTCGCGCCGGCCTTCTGTGGCAGGATGTTCCTGTGAAGACGGCGCTGGCCATTGTTTGCATCCTGGTGTTTGGCTGGACACTGTTTGTCCAGGCCCAATCCCCAGGGGCCGGCG
>DASRKU010000439.1:0-6323 GCA_035648815.1 Verrucomicrobiia bacterium
TAATAAGTGCCGCCGTCCTGGACTGTCCGGATGCTATTACGGTCGGCAGAGCCTCCAGTGGACCAGATATTGAGGCCGCGATTTGCCTTCGTGTAATGCAGAAGCGGGGGCGGTCCGAGTGCGGAAACGAGGCGAACATTGTCGATCAACTCCTCGGTATGCATGGTGTTGTTGCTATTGGCCCAGTTGTAGCGCTGAAGAACAATTTCGCTCAGCGTGCCTTGAAAACCAATGGTCGGAATCGAGAAGTGTTGCCATCCAGTATTGGTTGCCGAGGGGTAGGCCGTGCCGAGTCCGGTCCAACCGATTCCATTGGTGGGGTTGACGCCCCAATATGGATCGCCGAGGAAGGCCACAATGATGCCCCCGAAGTCGCCATGAAGATTGGTCGTGGAGTTTGGCAGGATTCGAACATCAAAATCAATGGATTGGTAATATCGGATATCCAGGCCGCGATCAGCGTTGGTGGCGGCGTCCCAAGGCCGGAGGTGAATTTGACTCTCCTCCCATTGATAGGCGCCGCCTTCGGGGGTGCCTAGCGCCCAATCCGAGACCAGGTACATGGATCCGGCCGGGTTGCCCGAGTTTGTCCAGGTCAAGGCAGTGGCGGTGGAATCATTCCAGAGGTTGGTGCCGTAGGGATTGGAACCAAGATCAGAATCGAAAGTGGACACGACGAAGTCTGCGAAGAGACTTTGTGGAAGCGTCAGCGAGGCGCAAGTGAGCGCCAGCGCGGCGGTGGATTTAATCAAGTTCGTTTTCATGGCAGTAATTTTGTCTTCGCGAGGTTTCTGCAATGGATTCGGTCATCAAAGGACCGGGAATATCACGATTCTCTTGTGTCAAATCCACGGCGCCCTGGGCGGGGTCGTAGCGCCAGGAAACCGCACAGGTAAGTTATAGAGGGCTGGCCGGAGGCGTGTATAGTCACCAAAAGTAAGTCCGTAGTTGTACAAGTTAATTTGGTTCGCCGCGTGACAAAGGGCGGAAGGGGAAGCTGGCGTACTTGGCGACGGCCTGGCCTCGGGAGCGGACGTGGAGCTTGTCGTAGATGCGGCGGATGTGGGTGTTCACCGTGAGCACGGTGATGCCCAAATTATCGGCTATTTGCTTGTAATAATGGCCTCGAGCCAGCAGTTCGAGAATCTGCCACTCCCGCTGGGTCAGTCCATGGGGTTCGGGGCTTGGAGGCTGTTGCTGGGTGCGATGGAAGGATTGCACTACTTTGCGCGCGATGTAACTGGTCATGGGGGAGCCCCCTTCGTGCACCTGATTGAGGGCGGAGATCAGTTCGCCGCGCCCGGCCTGTTTGACAAGGTAACCTGTGGCGCCCGCAGCCAGCGCGTTGAAGATGTGGTTTGCATCCTCATAAACCGTGAGCATGACGAACTGGGTTTCCGGGATCACGGGCTTAAGCTGGCGGACACATTCGATTCCATTCATCCCCGGAAGATTGATATCCACGAGCAATATGTCGGGTTTATCGCGTGCGACTTCCGCAAGCGCCTCCTCGGCGCTGCCGAAATCGCTGACATGAACAAAGCCTTTTGTCTGAGCGATCCATTCGGCGAAAATGCGCCGGATGGGGGCATCGTCTTCAACTATGGAAACTCGAATGCTCACCGTGTGCGCAAAGGATAGCAATTCCGGTTGGTTCCGAGAAGCGGCAAGTTGGGTCCTGAGAATGGCCGGCCGGAATGAAACCGCTTCACGGTCCCGCCGCCGCGATGCTTGCCGGGACAATCAATTCAATCGTTGTCCCTTTTCCGGGTGCGCTTTGAATCCTGCATTGGCCGCCGATTTCCTCCAGCCTGTGCCGCATGTTCCTGAGCCCGTTGCCGGAAGCGGCGCCTTTGGCGTCTGCAGAACGTTCTCCAATCTCGAACCCGCCTCCATTGTCTTGAATGACAATCCTGAATGCGTCGGCTTCCAGGGCCAGCACAATGCGCGCCTCCGAGGCCTTTGCATGCTTCACGATGTTGTTCAAGGCTTCCTTGAAGGCGAGAAAAAGATTGTGGCGCACTTCCGAAGTCAGCGGCCAGGTCGGCGGGTCCAGGGGCATTTCCAACTGGCAGAGGACTCCGGCTGTGCGCAGGAATTCCTGGCCAAATTTCTCAAGGTAAGTCGTCAAACTATCCAGGGAATCGTTTTGCGGATTGATGGCCCACACGACTTCGCCCATGGCCGTCGTCAACTGGATCGCCGTTTTCCGGATCTGATCCAGGTCCGCCGTCACCGCTTGCGGCAGCACCAGGCCGCTCCGTTCCGATTCGCTGAGCAACGTGATCCGGGTGAGACTCGCCCCCAAATCGTCGTGGATATCTTTGGCGATGCGGGCCCGCTCATGTTCGATGGCCTGCTGCCGTTCGATCCGCTCGAGTTTCCGCCGCATGCGCCTTCGCGCGTCCAGCCACATGATGGCCCCCCCGGCTCCCACCATCAGGATTCCGACCAGCGCCCGGAACCACCAGGTTTGCCAGAATTGGGGAAGCACGATGACAGCGATGCTGGCGCCCTCGTCGTTCCAGAGCCCGTCATTATTGCACGCAGTCACGCGAAATATGTAATCGCCTGGGGGGATGTAGCTGTAAATGGCCGATCGGCGGGTCCAGGCTTCGACCCGTTGGGGCTCGAATCCTTCCAGTTGATATCTGAACTGGACTTTGTCGGGCGCGACGAAGCTCAGGCTGGTGTATTGGAACTCAAGCCTGTGCCGGCCGGGCGGGATTTTGACCGGCGCGCCGGCATGGTCCAGGAACGCCGAATCTTTGTCGTCGAGCAGCACCTTTTCGATGATGACCGGCGGGCGCAGCGTGTTGGTTTGGATGAAAGATGGATTCACGCCCACCAATCCCTTGCTTGTGGGGAACCACAGCCTGCCATCGCTCGCGCGGCATCCTGCGGGCTGGCCGCCTCCCGAGCACTCCAGGGTGGGGAGGCCTTCGCTTGTGCCGTAAGTCTGGCATTTCACGAGCTGAATCCGGCCATCGGCACAGCCATTCAGCTCATCGTTGCTCACGCGAAGAATTCCTTTGCGCGAGCTCATCCAGAGATACCCCAGCCCGTCGTCCTGGATATGGAATATGATGTTGTTGGCAAGGCCCTGGTTGAGGCTGATGTTTGAAAATCGCCCTTGAAAAAATCGGGATAGCCCGCCGCCAAAGGTGCCGAGCCAAAGCGCGCCATTGGAATCGAGGCGCAGGCATTGCACGAGGTCGCTGGCCAGCCCGGGTTGCTTTCGGAACTGCTGCACCTTTCCATTTTTCAAACATCCCAGGCCCCCGCCGAACATTCCGAACCAAATCGTCCCGTCGCGGTCTTCGATGATGGCGCGCACATCGGCAAGCACCAATCCTTCCTCCAGCCCGTACCAGTTTGTTTGCGTACCGGCGGAGTGCAACAGTCCCGCGGTGGTGCCCACCCACATGCTGCCGTCGCGCGAGTGAAGCACGGCGGGTGTGGGCACAATGAGGGTTCCCAGTCCCGGCTGCTGCTCAAACCGGGTTCCGCGCAAGGCGATCAACCCGCCTCCCCACGTCCCGGCCCAGACCTGGCCCTGGGCATCCTCGGACACCGACCAGACAAAGGAATTTGGCAGTCCATCCTGATAGCCGTAATGCGTCCATTCCCCGGTCTTGTAGCGGTACAATCCTGCCCCGTCCGTTCCGGCCCACAGGGCGCCGTCCCGAGTGGAACAGACCGAAAGAATGGCGCTGCCTTGCCAGCGATCGGGGGGCGAGAGGGTTTCGATGTTGCCCGGGCGCAGCATGACGACGCCTCTGCTGCCGGTGCCCGCCCAGATATTTCCTTCCCGATCCTCGCACAGGGAACGCACCCAGTCCGATGGGAATCCGTTGGTGCGATTGAACTGGGCAAATTCACGATTGGGAAACACCAGGAAAAGGCCGTTTTGAGAAGTGGCGGCAGCGAGCACGCCGGCTTTGGTTTCGATCATCTGGACGATGGGCGTGCTGCCCCATGGCGTGGCCCCGCGATCTTCGGACCACTGTTGGTTTTTCCATTTGCCAATCCGTCCATTATTGACGACCCATAATCCAATGTCCTGACTTTCGCAGATTCCCTGGACATACTCTCCTTGGGCGAGGCCTTCGAATACGTGAGGTTCCAGCGCCCCGTGCCGGAGCATGGATGCCGCGCCGTTGCGCGCCACCCACAACAAATTGTCCGAGCCGCTGGCCAGGCTGACGAGGGGACCGGTGGTGTAGCCCCGGCGCGGGTCCAGCACAAGCCCGTCCCGGACGCGCATTAACAATCCCACCGCGTTCATCAGCCAGATATCCCCCGCTTCATCGGCCCTGATTCCCAGAATTTTTCGGTTCGTCCAGCTGCCAGGGATCGGCACGGATTGGAAACCGTGCCCCGGATCATGGCGCACGAGTTCGCCTGTTTCGTAACCAATCCACAGAACCCGCCGGGAGTCTTCGAACAGGCTGGTGACCGGGCTTGTGAGCAATCCCTGCGTCTGGCTTGCATCAAAGATCCTGAACCGCACGCCGTCGAACCTGGCCAGGCCGCCCAGGGTGCCGAACCACAGGTATCCATCCTGTGTTTGCACGACGGCGGTGACGCGGTTATCGGGCAAGCCGTCTTCGGTCTGCCATGTGTGAACGATGTATTGGGGGACGGCGGCGGCGCGGGCCGGAAGAGTTTCCAACAAGACGAGCGCAGCCAAAACAATTCCGGGAATTCTCAAAGAAGATCGTCCGCGCCGCATGCTGGCAGGGTGCCCAGTTTTCGAGCTCGCAGGCAAGTTGCTTCAGAGGCGCTTCGTCGGTTTTTCGAAGAATACCTAAGATGCACCGGGCATTTTGTTGCTGCAATGACATCGTGGATTTGATTGCTTGCTGTCGGGCAAAGAATCTCAAACCACCATGGCAGCACAACAATCATCCGGAGTTGACTCCACAACCTCCGCGACGGGCCGGGCCGGCACGCAATCCTACCGCGGACCTTTTGGAGTCATGACGGTGCTCTTTTTCATGTGGGGGTTCATGACCGTTTGGAACGATATCCTGATTCCGCGGTTCAAAGAGGCATTCACGCTCAATTATTTTCGCGCCATGCTGGTTCAGTTCGCGTTCTTCGGCGCCTATGCCGTCGGATCGTTGATCTATTATCTCATCTCCATGGTCTCGGGAGACCCGATCAACCGAATTGGGTACAAGCGCGGCGTGATCGTCGGGTTGTTTGTTGCGGCCGCGGGAAGCGCGCTGTTTTATCCCGCCGCGGTGCTCGCGTCGTACTCCTTTTTCCTGCTTGCCTTGTTTGTCGTCGGCCTGGGTTTTGCCATTCTGCAGATTGCGGCCAACCCTTACGTGACCATCCTGGGCCCGGAACGCACCGCATCGAGCCGGCTCAACCTGGCGCAGGCCTTCAATTCATTTGGAACGACCATTGGACCGATTATTGGAGGCTGGCTGATATTCACCGTGTTCACCCGTCCGGGCATGCACGGCTCGGATTCGGTGAAGGTGCCTTATTTGTGCTTTGCGGCTGTGTTTGTCCTGCTGGCGTTCCTGTTTGTATTTGCCCATCTCCCGGCATTTTCCAACCCGGGACAGATCGAGCGCGGTTGGGGTGCCTTGAAGCATCCCCACACGGCGCTGGGCATGCTGGCCATTTTTATGTACGTCGGAGGCGAAGTCAGCGTGGGCAGCGCGGTGATCAGCTATTTAGGGACCGAAAAACTGGGCCGCGTGCCGCATGACATCGCCAGCGGGTACCTGGCTTTTTACTGGGGCGGCTTGATGATCGGGCGCTTCATGGGAGCCGTGGCACTGAGTGAAGTGCGCGCAGTCCTGAAGCGTGCCCTGCTGATCGGGATCCCGCTGACTGCGTTTGGCGTGCTGCTGGTGCTGCCATGGATCACGGCGCAATCAGGTTTGGCATGGGCTCCCCGGGCGGCGGACTTGTGCAACTGGATTAACGTCAGACCGTACGGGCTGCTTCTGCTCGCGCTCACCGCGGCTTTCTTCCTTGGAAAGGCAAGTGCGCACCGGATGCTCGCGCTCTTCAGCGGCATCATTATTTTGCTGCTGGCGGCGGGTATTCTGTTCGCGGGAGACACCGCCAAATGGGCAATCCTGGGCGTGGGCCTGTTTTGTTCGGTGATGTGGTCCAACATATTTGCGCTCGCCATAGAAGGTCTGGGGCCGCTCAAGAGCCAGGGCTCCTCGCTCCTGGTCATGGCAATCCTCGGAGGCGCTGTTCTGCCTCCGCTGCAGGGAGCCACCGCGGATTGGATTGGAATTCAAAAATCTTTTTTGATCCCGATGCTGGCTTTTGCGTACGTCGGCTTTTAT
>DASRKU010000440.1:0-10406 GCA_035648815.1 Verrucomicrobiia bacterium
GTCGTCATGGGCCTTGGGCTTTACACCAGCGGCAACAATCGACGCGCGGTGGCGGCTCTCTGGAAGGCCGGGGCCGGGTCAATGATGAACGATGTTCGTTTTCTGGGCGGTCACGGGACGCCGTTGCCTGATAGATCGCGCGAGAATCCTTATAACAACAATCATTCAGCCGACCCAAACCCCAGCCGCCACTGGGACAACCAATATCCCAGCCTGTGGGTCACGGGCGGCGGGGGCGGCACGTTCCTGGACATTTGGACGCCATCAACATTCGCGCAGGCGGGCATGCTTGTGTCGGATACGGAAACGGAAGGCCGCGCTTACCAGGTCTCGAGCGAGCATCATGTTCGCAACGAAGTCCAGGTGCGAAACGCAGCCCACTGGAAATTCTATGCTTTGCAGACCGAAGAGGAGCGAGGTGAAGGCGGCTTTGCCTTGCCGGTTCAAATCGACAATTGCTATGACATCACCTTTGCCAACTTTCACGCCTATCGTGTGATTAGTTCTTTCCAGCCCTTTCCATGGGCCGTCAGGGTTTCGCGTTCGCGGGACATTCATTTCCGAAACGTGCATTGCGACAGCAACAGCAAAGTCAGTTTTGATTCCTCCATTTACGATTCGAGTCAGGAAATGGAGATCAGGCAACGCGAGTTCGCCTGGCTGGACATCACAGGCCAAGCCGTTCCCCGCCATGCCGCGGCGTCCCCTCCGGTTCTGGCGCGCCATGCAAAAGTCGAAAAACTTGCGGGCGGCTTCTTCAACATTTCAGGCGGCGCCACGGGCCCGAACGGGGATTTTTATTTCGTGGATGCGCATTGGCAGCGGATTTATCGCTGGACCTGCTCGACCCGCCAGCTCTCGATTGTCAGCGATGCCCCGACAGAGCCGGTCAACCTTGACATGGATCAGGCAGGCAATCTCATTGTCGTTTCCTACGGCCCCAATGCCGTTGTGTATGCTCTTCGTCCGGGCGGCGAATTCGCGCCGTTGAAACCAGAAGGTGTGGTGGACCGGGCCGGGAAGAATTTCAGCCTGACCGTTAGCGACTGGAACTTGAACCGCAATTCTCTTTCCCACCCCGCCGCACATTTTATTTCACCCGATGGCACCATCGTCCTGCCTGTCGGGGATGATTTTCTGCGCGGGGCGACCAGTTGGGGCATCAAATCCAGTCCCCAAATCCGCTCCTTTGGCCTCGGCCGCGCCGTACCGGGCGAACCATTCTTCGTCTCCGAAGAATCGGCTCTGAGAACATGGACTGCCGATGTGAATCCCGACGGCAGCCTGCAGAATTTCCGGCTGTTCGCCGAGCAGGGCGGCGAAGGTGTCACCGTGGACTCGCGCGGCAATGTGTACATCGCCGCCGGCCAGGTTTACGTCTATGACCGCGCCGGCAAATGGATCGACACCATCGAAATCCCCGAACGGCCGGAACAGGTGGTTTTCGGAGGCCCCGACCATCACACTCTTTTCATCCCGGCCCGCACATCACTCTACGCCGTCCGCACGCGATATCCGGGAAGGTGATTCACTTGCCCCGAATCAACCCGGAGGGTTGAGAGAAAGTAGCCGCTTCTCTAATCGCCTCATCGACACCGCTCGATATCATTCATTCCCACGGCCTCTGCAAGGGCTTGGAGTTCCTTCCGTGCTGCGCAGGCGCAGGAATTGCCTGCTTTACCCTCGGCTTAGCTCTGAGGATTATGCCTGCATGATTTTCGGGATAGCCGCTACCAAGTCAGCAGTCGTGATTGCCGAGACGAAGGGAACGAGGGACGAGTTCGCGATCACCGCAATTAGGCCGATTCCGTTTGAGGCCCAATCTGGAGACGATTTGGCCAAATTGCTACGATGCCTCACCACCATCTTCGGGCGCGGTGCCCGGAACGCTAGTTTAACCATCGTGCTGTTGAAATGTTCCTCCGGGCGGTTTGGTTCTTGTCTGGAGGCCATTAAGGTGGAGGCGATCACCGAACTCGCGGCTTTTCAGAAAGGTCTCCGCGTCGTCAAGGTTGCGCCGCAAAGTCTCAAGAGTACACTCGGCTGTGCGGTGGGCCAAAAGTGGCGAGACCGTGCTGCCGAACTGTTCAACCCCGACGGCAAGCGCCGGAACTGGTCAAAAGGTGCAGCCGGGGCAGTTGCAGTCGCTTTTAAGGTCGCTGGGGACTGATTCCAGCCGAGGCTCGCTGTTCGGGTGCTCCTTGCAGCGCGCCCTCGCGGCCCTGGACATGAAGCCACCCGAAGGAAAGGCCGGGCAAGTGTCGCGCTTTTCACTCGGCCGTCGCGATCAGCCCCGCTCGCTAGGCCGTGCTCCGCAGCGTGAAAAGCGCGCTCATCGTCGCGGGCCATTCGGGTCAGTCCCAACAATTTGCAATAATTGATCTTTGGATGTTTGGATGAGAGGGAACAGAAACGAGGAATTGACAAAAGTGGTGAGGGAGATTTTGATGGCGGGATGGGGCGGAAACTGAGGGTGCAGTATCCGTGGGCTATCTACCACGTGATGAACCGTGGGGACAGGCGGGAGGCCATATTTCTTTGCGACGCGGACAGGGACTGTTTTTTGGCAACGTTTGGCGAGGCATGTATCAAGACCGGCTGGCAAGTGCATGCGTATAACCTGATGGGCAACCATTTTCATCTGGTGATCGAAACACCGCGAGCGAACTTGACGGAAGGAATGAAGTGGTTCTTGGGAACATATACATCGCGATTCAACCGTCGGCACAGGTTGTCCGGGCACGTTTTCAGCGGACGGTATAAGGCAATCGTGGTGGACGGTAGCGGCGACGGATATTTTAAAACGGTGTGTGAGTACGTGCATTTGAACCCCGTGCGGGCAAAGCTGCTTCGGGGAGATCAGCCACTACGGGAGTACACGTGGAGCAGTTGGCCAGAATACTTGCGGCGTCCAGGCAAACGTCCAAAATGGCTGCGGGTGGACCGGTTGCTGGGAGAGTATGGGATCGTCAAGGATAATGCAGCCGGACGGCGCTATCTGGAGCAGTGCGTGGAGCAGCGGCGGGCCGGGGAAGAGAACCGGGATTACCAGGGGCTAAGGCGCGGATGGTTCTTTGGTGACCGGACGACGAAGAAAGCTTTGCTGAAGGAGCTGAATGGGAAGTTTGGAGCACACCATGACGGTGAAGAAAAATGGGAGTCGGCCGAAGAACATGCCAAAAGCATGCTTGCTGAGGAACTCAAACGCAGGGGTTTGAGACAGGAAGATCTGGAGCAACGGCGCAAGGGAGATCCTGCGAAGGTTCGAATTGCCCGGCGATTGAGAACTGGGACAACCATGAGCCTCAAGTGGATTGCGGAGAACGTTCGGATGGGCAGCGTGAGCATGGTAGCGCACTGCCTCCTGAGGAAGCCGCGATGAATGCAAAATTGCAAATTGTGCGGACTGACCCGAATGGCGCTTGACCCGTGGCGCTCGAATGGCGCTCGCTAGGCCGTGCTCCGCAGCGTGAAAAGCGCGCTCATCGCGAGCGCCGTGGCGCTGTGGTTCTGCAAGAAAACAACCGTCCAGGAAGGGGCAGTGGCGCACTGAGAACGCTGCCTCACGCTGACCGCAAAGGAAGGCGCAGCGTGGAGGTTACCTGGGGTCACATCTGAATTTTGTACTTTTGAGAAGGGGATATTGAGCGGGGTGTTGCGGTTGACGGCAGGGAGGGATTGGATAGAGTTGCGGGCATGCGCAGGCTGCTGAGGATTGAGCGAAACGGGGGAAACGATTGCTGCGGCACCGAGAAGTTGAATGACAACAATGGAAGCTGATCGATCGATGTGCCGGGGTCGCAGGACTCTGGCATCCCTCCGGGATGCGCATCAACTCTAACCATTACCGGAGGTCGCTGCGACCTCCGGCTACTATCTGGCAACCCTTCGGTTTGGCTCGGACAACTTCACAAGCCGAGGACACTCGACAGGGAGACATTGATGCGAGAGATCCTGCCGTCGCGATCGAATATGGCGCGGCTCGTGGCGTTGCTGAGAACCAGGTTGTCCATCCGAAATCTTGATCCATCGGAACAGAGCACCTCGATCGAGTTTGTCCGTGCGACCCGGTAAACGATCGGGACCTGACAATACGTAAACCCGATGGAATCCGACCGCAACGCAATCCGCCTGGCGCGTCCGGCCACGTCGTAGTAGCGGAATTCCGCAGAGCCTGTCAGGAACTCCTGGCGTCGCAGCAGTCCGGGGCGAAAGCTGATTTTGCCGGCGTCGATGAACAGCCCCAATTCGCCGAAGCGGCAAAGAATGTCTTCCTTGACCTGGCCTGTGAGTCCCGGCTGGCGCGCGCCGGTGTGGGCGGGCGTGTGGGAATAAGGATCCATCGGGAAAGCGCCATATTCCTCCGGCGATTTGTGGTCGCCGATGCCCGATCGGATCTCGTAATAACAGCTCGCCAGTTTTCTCTGCATTGGCCGCGAAACTCCCGATTCCACGGCGCGAAAAAAAGTTTCCTGCACCGCGAGCAGGAGTTTGGAAACCATATGCCAGTAAATGCACCCCAGCCCCTCGTAGCCAAAAAACGTCCCCGACCGCCCGGTGAAGGACTGGTGATCGAACAATCGTTCGAAGACATCCAGAATCAGCGCGCCTTCCTTTTTGACGAGGCGGGCATAGCCCGCGCCGGCCAGTTGTTCCAGGATGCGGGCCACATCCCGGGCATTGGTGATTGAACCATTGAAGTGGCAGCGGCCCGTGACATCCCGATCCACAAGCAACCGGTTGCCGTTGGCAATCAGCTTTTGCATCAGCCCGGATCGGCGGATGTTTTGTGGCGGAATATTGTTCTTTTCGGTAAATCGCGCCAGCGTGCGGTTGGGATAAAGCAAATAGCTCCGCTGGTCGGGGCGATACATCGCGCTTCGCTTCAGGGCTGCCAGCAGGTCCAACGATTCGCCGGCGGTCAGGCATCCCGAACTGAGAACCGCAACCTGGCCTTCGAGCATTTCGTAAAGCCGGCGGATGGGGATTTCGCCATTGTCCAGCTTGATCAGGTTATAGGCGTGATACAGTCCATCGGGCCTGCGGTTGGCGGCAATGGATTGGTCGGCAAACGCGAGAGCCACCTTGAAGAAGTTTAGCAATTGGCTGCCTCGAATCGATGAGCGCCGGCCCGAGAATCCACGGGCGTAAAGGTGTTCGCGGTAGCGGCTCCCGGCGCGCGCCAGACCTTCGAACACGGCCTTGCGTTCGCGGTTTGAGATGCGGCGCGAGAGCAGGGACCGGTGGCTTTCCAGAACTTGGCAAACCCCCTGCAGCAGCCCGGCGACTTCCTTGGAAATGTTTACCCGGTCCTTTTCCAGCGGACGGAAGGCTTCCAGGCAGAACGCCAGGAAGCGGCGCAGGTAACACAGCGTGACCACCGACGCGCCATTGCCAACCAGGGCGTTGTTGGCGTCGTTCCATTCCGGACGCTGGGTGCTCAACCAAATTCCCGCCTCCGGAATGAAATTGGAAAACTTGGCGAGCAATGAGACCAGGAGCTTTTCGCTCAGGTTCACGAGCCGGACCCGGCCTTGCCTGTCCCAAACCAGTTTTCCATCCGACCCCTTCGTCTGCGTGCGCCGGCGTGTGACTTGATCCTGTGCCTGGTCGAAATCCACCGTTTCCTTAGGATTCTTAAGCAACTGTTCGTACGGTTTGATCCGGTAAGGAACATTGGCGTAAGAAAAAATCTCCCGTGTCAGGAAATCACGCAACGTCCCCGAGTCGTGCCGATTTAAAATCTCCAGCAGTTTGAGCAAATAGATAACCTGGTGATCGCCCCAATACCCGATATGTGTCCATGGGTCGGCGGGATCGATGACCTCCCAATCAATCCCGTCACGGGTGATCCGGTAAGGATTGTAGCCATCGGCGGTCGATGCGTTCACGAATTTGCAGATCATGCCCGCCGTGTAGCACGGGAACGACAGCGAGAGGGCTTCCCAGTTCTGGAAGATGTCCCGCCAGTTGCCCTCATAATTCAAAATTCTTGTCCCATCCGGATTTTTAGTTTCGATGGCGAACCGGTTCCATGGCCGGCTCGGATCGCCATGCCGCCGGCTGAAGGTCAGCGGCAGATATTCGCGGCAAAGCCGCTCAAGGTCGGGGTCTCCGGTTTCGATGGCCAGTTTCAGAAGGGCGGGGTACTCAATAGTTGGCCGCGCGCAGTGCGGCCCTACCGTTGGCCGCGCACAGCGTGGCCCTGCCAGCTTGCCAAGTTTCCGGAACAGCGCCGTGTGACGCGCCGCGACATCTTTGTTTGCATGGCGGACAAATGCCTGGAGGTCCGCCGGGTCCACCTGGTAGCTGTCATAAAAAACGCCGCCGCGCATGACATTGAACAGCGCGTTGCTGTAATGGCGCGCGTTGCCCAGGGGTTGCGCGGTCCTTTGCAGCCCGTCCGCTTTGCCAACGATCCGCAGCAGTTCCTCAGTGCCCCGGGCAATGTCCGCATCCACCGCTTTCCGCAGCCGGGCGGGATGACGAAGCAGCCGGTTGAGCTCGGTCACCTCCGATGGCCCCCGGTTCACATCGGCCGCCAAATACCAATCCAGTGTCCGTCCACGCCCCAGCGCCACTGTCGCGCGCACAAAGTAGGCGCCGCGTTCGGCGCGCACGTCGGTTTCCTGCCGCAGCGGGGCTCCCTGCCGAAACGCGTTCAATTGTATCGAGGAAAGCAGTTTGAGGCTTTTGCCAAGGCCCATGGACCACGCGGTGGTGGTTCGCAGCGCTTCGGCAGGCTCCGGACGATCGACGGGGATGGCGCTGAGCCTGAACAGTCCAAGGCCCGTCTCCGGGATGAGTTCGCTTTTTTTGTAGGCGTCCAGGAGCGTGCTGTATTCCAGTTGAAACTGGCTGCCAATCCCGCACGGCATGAGGTTCTGGATGCCATCCAGCAGTTGGACCCGCACATTCGCCGATCCGGAATTCGTCAGCCAGGCGCGCCGGACCCAGCCGAAGCGCTCGCTGTTGAACCAGCCGTAACGGAAGATCAGTCCAAGGTCGGCATTGCATTCCTCAAAGAGAAGTTTGTTCCCCCAAAAATTCTTGTAGAGGTTGCGCCGTAGCCGGTACAGGTTCCGATGACGTTCGGAGAATGGCTCCCAAACCTGGCTCTTGCCTTGTCTCTCCACGATGAAGATCGTTTTACTGCCGGTGATTTCGGCCGAGTCATGGATTTTATCATCGGTGTAGTAGGGGAAGAGCGCCAGATCGGCATTGCGCCGTCCGGCTGTCAAGGCGCCATTGCTGGAGATAAACATCCAATGATCGGCGCCGCTGACGATGCTCATGAAAAACGGCCGCATCCGGTCGTAATTGGCAATCTGATAATAACTCTCCCCGCCTATTTCGACCTGGCGTCCTTCGACGGGAAAGGAATTGAACCGGAGGGGATTGTTGCCGGCGTATAGAGTGGGTTTGGGGCGCATCTCGATTATTTAAGCGGTGGACTGCAACCATCAGGTCACGAACCGCGCTGCTGCTTTTCTCTTCGAAGATCGAGGTCCCTTTTCATCTGGTCGGTGGTCAGGGAATCAATGTTGTAGACCAGCATGAAGAGCGCGCAGGACATGTACAAAATTCCCGGGATCACCGAAACGAGCAGCTTGATTCCCTGCAAGGCCCTTGGCGTCTGGATCGCATCCGGCACGTACTGAAACACGGTCAGGATCCATCCGGCGATGGCGGCGCCGATGCCCCAGCCGGCCTTTTGCGCGAATGTCGCCGCGGAAAAATACAGGCCCGTCGCCCTCCGCCCGGTTTTCCATTCCGAATAATCCGCCGAATCGGCGATCATCGTCCACAGCAAGGGAACAGCCGGCGCATAGGCCATTTTCGCCAGGATGTTGAGGACGTAGACGGTGATGATGTCTTTTTCTCCGGGCAGATAGAGTAAAATGAAAAACGCGCCCGAGACGAGCGAGCTGGCGATGAAGACGTTTTTGTTGCCGAATTTGCTGGCCAGGGGTTTTGAAAAGGGCAGGGCGACGATCAGGGCGACCGTGCCGATGACGTTGAATAGCTGCACACTCTCCTCCTTGCCGATGTAATATTTGAAATAGTAAACAATGGCAGCGTTCTGCATGGCGAACATGACGAAGGAGACGATGCCCACAAGGGCAAGGATGATCCAGGGGCGGTTCTTGAAAAGGTTCTTGAGGTCTTCTTGTATGGAGCCCTCGAGGGATTTCAGCGGCTGCACCCGTTCCTTGGAAGTTTTGAAGGTTATAAAAAAGAAAACCACGCTCAGCATTCCGAACATCACCATTGTGTACTGAAAGCCGCGCGCCTTGTCGTCGCCGCCAAAGAATTTCACCAGTGTCAGCGCAAGGCCGGTCACCACGAACTGGCCGCCAAAAGCACAAATGAACCGGTACGTGTTCAGCCCCGCTCTTTCGTACGTGTCGGCAGTCATCACAGCGGCCAGGGAAGAGTAGGGGAGGTTCACCGCCGCATATGCCGTCATCAACAGCACGTAAGTGGCGCCGGCATAAATAATCTTTCCAGTCTCCCCAAAATGAGGAGTCGTGAACGTCAGGATCGCAAGGATCGCATAGGGGATGGCTCCGAATAAGATGTAAGGCCGGAATTTTCCCCAACGGGTCCGGGTCCTGTCCGAGATCACACCGATCACGGGGTCAATGCCCATATCCCAAAACCGGGCGACTAACATGATCGTTCCCGCGGCCGCTGCCGGAATCTTATAGATGTCGGTGTAAAAAAACAGGAGCCAGAAGCCGACCATATCCCAGACTAAATGGGACGCGGTGTCGCCAAGCCCATAGCCCAGCTTCTCTTTGAACGTGAGCCCCGTGGTCACCTGCCGTGGCGGAGCTAGCTCGGGTATAATTGTTGTATCCATACGAGTTGTCTCCTGATCTCGCCCTTATTACTCCGCCTTAGCCTGGTCCTTCGTCCCTGGCACTTTGCCCTTCCCATTCCCCGCTTCCCCTGCGTCGACGTAAAATGGAATGTTCGCATGGGCGGCGTGACCTTTGCCATCGAAAACATAGGCGAACAGCCGATAGGCCCCCGGCTGATCCGGCGTCTTCAGGACGATCGGATTCGTCTTTGGCTCTTCGATCGATCCCGGGACCCGCCGGGGCTTGGATTCCTTGTCACCGCCCGTCTTATGCTCCTTGCTCTCCTCAAGGACATCCCAGGAATACGTGAGGCAGTCCTGGTCCGGGTCGCTGGCTTGCACCCTGGCGACGTAGGTCTGGCCCGGCCGCAAGTGAACGTTCTGGTTTGCTGTCTTGCCATCGAGCCATGCCCCAGCAAGACGGGGACTGCGATCGACAGGCCAGGAACCCGTCCACAGATACTCCATCACATCCACGGACGCCGTCTCTTCACCGGTGTCGAGAAACATTCCATACCACGTCGGGGTGCGTTCCTGTTTGTTTCCCCATAGAAACACGTAGGAACCCAGGCATAGCCTCTGATCGGACCGGATGACCTTCTCAAACCGCATTCGATACAAATCCGCCTTGATCGTGCTGTCGTTTTCAATCGGGGCGCCCCACGCGGTCTTGCCGCATTCCCAATGGCCCGTCGCCCCCCACTCAGTCACGATGTAAGGTTTATCCCAGGCGGCTTCGCGCAGATATTTTGGCAGGTTGATGATGTCGTAATACATCTGGAAGGAGAGCACATCCAAATCCGGCGCCCGGGAACTGACCTCGGCAACCGTGTCTCGCTTGAAGCCGGCCAATGTCGTCGTGGTCAAATGATTGGTGTCGAGTCGATGGATCATTTTGGAGACTTCGTTGACCGCCTCCCAAACCTTGGGGTTGTTTCTATCCATGTTCAGCTCGTTGCCAATGGCCCAGATGATCAAGGCCGGGCTGTCCTTGAACTGCAGGACCTGGGCTTTCATGGATTCGAATTGCCTGGCGACGGCGTTGGTGTCGCTGTAATCGAACCCATGCCGTTCGTGGCCCATGTCCAATCCCATGGTGACGTAGAGTCCGTTGGTCAATGCCCGGCTCAAAACCTCCTGGCCGGTGTCGCGGCCGTTCCAGGTGCTCCAGGTGCGAAACGAGTTCCCGCCGTGTTCCTTCAGCTTTTCCTGGGAGCCCAATTCGATGCCGGCGCCCTTGATGTAAAAAGGCCGGCCATTCACATAAAGCTGGTAGCGGTCGCCCGTTTTTCGGATTTCCACTTTCGCAGGCCCGTCGGTCAGTTTCGGTCCAAGATTGGGAACGTTGCCCGGCTCATCGGCCGCCAGGGCGGTCAGGAGCGCGAAAACCAGGCTCAGTCCGAGCGGTTTGAGCAGATGTTGTCGGTTCGGCATAAATTGCGGGCGACCGGGCTGGCGAGAGTTCGGGCGCCAGGGCGTCTTCCAATTCCTCCAGCGACTTGCCCTTGGTTTCAGGAATAAACATCAACACGAACACCAC
>DASRKU010000441.1:0-2285 GCA_035648815.1 Verrucomicrobiia bacterium
CAAAGAGCGTATTCATCAGATTAGGATTAAGAGAAAGATTAAGATTACGAGCCTGGGCCGCGCTACCCAAAAAGTGAAATGCGCCCTCGCCCGGCACCACTCAAAACAAATCACCCTGGGCCCCGGAAACCTGCTTCCGTCGCTTCCCGGGTGCCGGCACGGGAGCCTTCGATCCCTCAAAGAATCCCTTTTCCAAAACCTTCCGAGCCACCTGCACATACCCGCTGTCAATATCAACGCCGATGAACTCCTTGACCCCGCACTGCTTCGCGGCCAGCGCCGAGTGACCGATCCCTAAAAACGGGTCCAGCATCACAAGGTCCGGCCGCAGACCGTGAATCCTGATGCAGTACTCCGCCAGTTGAACAGGGAATGTCGCCGGATGCGGCCGTTCTTTGGACCGGCTCAAAATCGTCTTATAGGGTATGAACCAATTATTGCCGCGACACCGCGCGTCTTTGCCCTTCGTGTGCGCCCACCTCCCAATGTTCGACTTGTCCGAATAGGGCACCCCAATGCTCAACCGTTCCAGCGGCGTGTCGCCATGTTTGGTGAGATGAAACACGTATTCGTGGCAGTCATTGACGTAGCGTTTTGACTGGATCGGCTTGAAATGGCCGGCAGAAATAGAATCACCGTCCTTGGATTGCACCGAAATCGATTTGATCCAATGAAACGTGTTTTGAAGAACAAGCCCGACTCCGCCGTCCCTGAGCGCGACCAGCACTTCATGGGGCAGCAATGGATTGGATGGAGAGGCGCCGACGTTCAGGAAAAACGAACCCTTGTCTTTCAGCACGCGCTTCACCTCGGACGTCCAGCGACAGGTCCATTTGAGATATTCCTCGCGGGAGGCGGTGTCCTTGTAATGATCATACTGGATTCCGAGGTTGTAGGGCGGAGAAGTGACGACGATGTCGACGGATTCGTCAGGCAACTCTTTCATTGCCTGGATGCAATCCTGTGTTTTGAGTCGAAAAACCGTTGAGGCTGGTTTCATGTTAAAAATCAAATTCCCTGGAATAGACTTCCCGGATGGCTTTGCGCCATTTCGCCAGGGCCGCGCGGAATCGCGCCGGGGTTTCAAAGCCGCACCGGACCGAGACCCGGTAATACGGGGCCGGGTCATCCGGCAACACGGTCTCGCCTTCGTAACTCCATCGGCGGAGGATCCCCTCGACCCGGCGCAGTTCGCGATAGCCGGCAATCAACTTGTTTGCTCCCGGCAAGACTCCCGCCGTGCTGGCGCGCTCCAGCGCCTTCAATGTGTTCGCTTCCTGCCACCCGTGCTCCAGGCACAGCGCCTGCGCCACAAATTCCGCATCCATCAAACCCCCGATTCCTGTTTTGATCGCAAGCGCATCCTTGCCCGCAGGCGTGCGTTCCTTCTGAATCCGCAGCCGCATCTTGTGAATCGTTTGCTTCCAGGACGGGGTCACGCAGCCGGCAAAGGATGCCTTGCGTGGCCCGCCAGCTTGCGCCGCGCGCTTCCCCGGCGAGCTGCCCATCGCGGAAAAATCCGTAAGTCTTCCGGCCATCGCCTGAAACCGCTGGCCAAGCGCCAAATCCCCCGCCACAGGACGCGTCCGGGTCAAGGACTGAATTTCCCAAAGTTGCGCGCGCTGGCAATAATATTCCTCGTATGCATCCAGCGTATTTACCAGCAACCCCTTCTCGCCATCAGGTCTCAACCGGGCATCGGTGTGGAATACAATCCCTGCCTCGGTGCGCGCGGAAAGCAGTTCCATAATCTCCACCGCCGCACGCCCGTGACCTACCAGGTTCGCAGTCGAATCGGCCACGAAAATAATGTCCAGGTCCGACCCGTAATCGATTTCACCGCCTCCCAGTTTGCCAAGGCCCATCATAACAAACGGAGGCTTCTTCATTTTGCGCCGGCGCATCACGACTTCCATGGCGTATTGCAGGCAGGCATCGGCCAGCGCGGAAAGTTCCTGCAGATATTGCTCAAAATCCGCAAGTCCAAGGATGTCCCTCAGGCCAATCCGCATCAGTTCGGTTTGGTGATACCGCCGCAACCACAAGGCCTGGTCCCGATCCTTTATTCCGTGGCGCAGGTCGCGCAACGTTTCGGAGGCTTCCTTGGACCGGCGCAATCGCCCGCTGGTCACCAATACATCCACCATGTCGGGAGTTCGAATCGCCAGTTCGGCAAGGAATTCAGAGCGGTCAAACAGCAGGACCAGCAGTTCGAATATCGCCGGGTTCGTGTTCCACAGCTCAAAAAGAACAGCCCGGGCGCCATACGCCCCGATAAAACTGTC
>DASRKU010000442.1:0-4654 GCA_035648815.1 Verrucomicrobiia bacterium
CCGTAATCGTCCCCACCACCCGGTGCACATTCCGAATCGGAAGCTCCGCCCGCACCTGTTCGCCCCGCTCCAGCGCCGGCTTGCACACGTTCAACAACGTCGTCACATCCAGCGAACTCTCCAAACCATGGTCCTGCGCAATCTGCCGGTACCGGCCCACCTTCTCGGAAACTTCCGGCTGATGCAGAATCGGCGTGAGGTCCACACCGCCCGCTTTCCAATGCTCAATGGCCTTCCACGGAACCAATCGGTCGGTTCGCCCAATCATCTCGTTGAATGTCCGAAACCCAAGCCGGGCCATGATTTCGCGAACCTCCTGCGCGACGAACCGCATGAAATTCACCACGTGATCGGCCTGCCCCGTAAATCGCTCGCGCAACAACGGGTTTTGCGTCGCCACCCCCACCGGGCAGGTGTTCAGATGGCAAACCCGCATCATGATGCATCCCAGCACCACCAGCGGCGCCGTCGCAAATCCAAATTCCTCCGCCCCCAGCAAGGCCGCAACCGCCACATCCCGCCCCGTCTTGAGCTGCCCGTCGGTTTCAATGTAAATACGGCTGCGCAGATCATTCAAAACCAGCGTCTGATGGGTCTCCGCCACCCCCAACTCCCACGGCGCCCCGGCATGTTTGATCGAAGACAACGGCGACGCGCCAGTCCCGCCGTCATGCCCGCTGATCAGCACGACATCGGCATGCGCCTTCGCGACACCCGCGGCAATCGTTCCCACGCCGACCTCGGCCACCAGCTTCACGCTGATCCGCGCGTTCCGGTTCGAATTCTTCAGGTCGTGAATCAGTTCCGCCAGGTCTTCGATCGAATAAATATCATGATGCGGCGGCGGTGAAATCAACCCGACTCCCGCCGTCGTCCCCCGCGTTTTCGCAATGGTAGGAGAGACCTTGCGGCCCGGCAATTCGCCCCCTTCGCCCGGCTTTGCGCCTTGCGCCATTTTGATTTGAAGCTCCTGTGCGTTCACCAGGTACTGGCTCGTGACGCCAAACCGGCCGGAAGCCACCTGCTTGATGGCCGAATTCTTCGAATCACCCCGCTCGTTGGTCCAAACGTATCGCTCGGGGTCCTCGCCGCCTTCGCCGGTGTTGCTCTTGCCGCCCAGCCGGTTCATGGCAATCGCCAGCGCCTCATGCGCTTCCTTGCTGATCGACCCGTAACTCATCGCGCCCGTCTTGAACCGCTTGACAAGGCTCTCCACCGACTCCACCTCCTCAATCGGCAGCGGCGTTGCAGCCCATTTGAAATCCAACAACCCGCGCAGCGTGCACAGGTTCTTCGATTGATTGTTGATCAACTCCGCGTACTCCTGGAAAACCTTGTAGCTCCCCAGCCGGCACGCCAACTGAAGCTTGTGAATCGATTGCGGGTTGAACAGGTGAAATTCCCCGTCGCTGCGCCATTGATACTGCCCCCCCGTGTCCAGCACTTCCCCGTTCCCAGACCGGTCCGGGAAAGCATGCCGGTGCCGCTGCAATACTTCCTCAGCCAGCACCTCCAGGCCAATTCCCTCAATCCGCGACGGCGTCCATGTGAAATACTTGTCCACTACCTCCCGGTTCAGGCCCACCGCCTCGAAAATCTGCGCCCCACGATAGCTCTGCACCGTCGAGATGCCCATCTTCGCCATCGTCTTCACCACCCCCTTCACCGCCGCCTTGATGTACTTCTTAATCGCCGTCTTGTGATCCATCGCCAACATCGACTGCCGGATCATGTCGTCCAGCGTCTCGTACGCCATGTACGGATTAATCGCGCTGCATCCGTATCCAATCAATAACGCGAAATGATGCACCTCCCGCGGCTCGCCCGATTCCAAAACCAGACCCACCCGCGATCTCGTCCCAGCCCGGATCAAATGATGATGCAGCCCCGCCACCGCCAGTAACGCCGGAATCGGCGCGTTCTCCCGGCTGATGCCCCGATCCGAAAGCACAACAATGTTCGTCCCATGCTCGACCGCGCGATCGGTCTCCTCAAATACCCGCTCCAAACCCGCCTTCAGCCCTCCCGCACCGTCGGCCGCCTTGAACAAAATCGGCACCGTCAGAGCCTGAAAATCCGGACGGTCCACATGCCTCAGCTTTTCCAGTTCCTCGTTCGTCAGGACCGGATGCTCCAGCTTGATCATCGAGCAACTCTTCTCCGTCGGCTGCAGCAAGCTGCCGCGCGAACCCACCATCGTCTCGGTCGATGTAATGATTTCCTCCCGGATCGGATCGATGGGAGGATTGGTCACCTGCGCGAACAGTTGCTTGAAATAATTGTACAGCAACTGGGGCTTGTTCGACAAAACCGCCAGCGGAGTGTCCGTTCCCATCGATCCCAGCGGCTGCACGCCGTCATTCGCCATCGGCCCGATTAGAAAACGCAAATCCTCAAACGTGTAGCCAAACGCCTGCTGGCGTTGCAGCACCGATTGATGCCCCGGCTCGGTCCGAAAACCCGGATCCGGCAAATCCCTCAGCAGCAAATGATGCTTGTCCAGCCATTCCCGATACGGATGGGCCTTCGCATATTTGTTCTTCAACTCATCATCCGCCACAATCCTGCCCAGCTCGGTGTCGACCAGGAACATGCGCCCGGGTTGAAGGCGGCCCTTGTGCGCCACCCGCTCCGGCGCCACATCCAGCACCCCGGCTTCTGACGCCATGATCACCATGTCGTCCTTGGTCACATAATAACGCGATGGCCGCAAACCGTTCCGGTCCAGGCAGGCCCCGATCCGTATCCCGTCCGTGAAAGCAATCGACGCCGGACCGTCCCACGGCTCCATCAGGCAGGAATGATACTCGTAAAACGCCCGCTTCTCCGGACTCATGCTCTCGTGATTCTCCCATGGCTCGGGAATCATCATCATCACCGCATGCGGCAACTCCCGCCCCGTCATCACCAGCATCTCCAGGCAGTTGTCAAACATCGCCGAATCGCTGCCGTCGGAATTAATGACAGGCAAAATCTTTTTGATGTCATCGCCGAACAATTCGGAGGCGAAGTTGGATTGCGCGGCATGCATCCAGTTAATATTGCCCCGCAAGGTGTTGATCTCCCCATTGTGCGCCAGGTAGCGATACGGGTGCGCCCGGTTCCAACTCGGAAATGTGTTCGTGCTGAACCGCGAGTGGACCAGCGCCAGCGCGCTCTCCATCGCAGGATGTTTCAAGTCCGGATAAAACTGGTCCAACTGCTCCGGAATCAGCATGCCTTTGTAAACAACCGTCTTGCAGGAAAGGCTCGCCAGGTAAAAATACTCGCCACCCTTGACCTTGCCCGAATAACGAATCGCATTCTCCGCCCGCTTGCGAATCAAATACAGCTTCCGTTCAAATGCCAGATCGTCGACCAACTTCGCGTTGCGCCCAATGAATACCTGCCTCATGTGCGGCTCGGACGCTTTCGCCGTGGCCCCCAACGAGGCATTCACCGTCGGCACCGTCCGCCATCCCAACACCCGCTGGCCTTCCTCGGCAATAATGCCGGCAAAAATCTTTTCGCACTCCGCGCGCTGCGCCGCGTCCTTCGGCACATATACCATCCCCACCCCGTACTCGCCCGCCGGCGGAAGACTGAACCCCGCGGACTTAATCTCTTCCCTGAAAAAACCGTCCGGCGTCTGCATCAGGATCCCCGCCCCGTCTCCCGTGTTTGCTTCGCACCCACACGCACCCCGATGATTCAGATTCAAAAGTATCTGCAACCCCTGCTCGATGATCGTGTGCGACTTGCGGCCTTTCATCTGCACGACAAATCCTACCCCGCAAGCATCGTGTTCGAACTGCGGGTCGTATAAACCCTGTTTATGCGGCAAACCCGTCAAGGGATTGCAACCACCTCTCTGCCACGTTGCTGCACTGCTCATTGTCGTCGCAAATTTGCGTCTATACCCGAATGCTCAATCAAATCATAACAGTGTTTACCTAAACATGCCAACTGTGCAATAGTTCATTTTCCCAACAGGCGCGATTTCAAGCCCTGACGGCGCGGGCGGATGACTTCTTTCTTCATGTTTTGGCACACCAAAACAAGCTCAACTAATACTCTGCGCCTTAAAATGGAACAACTGGGCCCCCATCCGCGGCAAATCCAGGTAAAGACCCCGGCCCGCCAAATCCTGCCCGGAATACTTGTGCTCCTCCGCCCCTAACACGTCCTTCATAACCCAGTCCTTTCCCGCAAGATTCGCGATGCTCAGCTCCGCATAACACTGGCTCCGATGGGCCGCAAGATTGATCACCGCCAAATCAAATCCCTGAGTCTCCGCCTGCCATTGGATCAGCACGAAATGCTGCGCCGTCGGATTTCCCTGCCATGCTTCCCGCGCCTTGAGGATCCGCCCCGCTCCCCGGCCCACAGCCGTGACCTCCAACGCCCGCAGCAGCTCCTCATACATTCGCTCAATCCCCGGCACCACCGGCTCCGTAACATAACTGCACCACTGCACCGGAACGCGCACCCGGGCACCCCCCAGTTGACCCTCATGCAGCAGCCGCATTCCCGGCAAACTCAAAATCAGCAGCGCTGCCGCCCGATGCTCCTCCAGGCCGAGAAGCGACGCGATCCGCGGCTCATCATGGTTCTCCAAAAAATGAGCGCTCGCCTGAACCCACTCCGGCTTCGACCCCAACAGATGCTCTTGAAC
>DASRKU010000443.1:0-2730 GCA_035648815.1 Verrucomicrobiia bacterium
GTATCGTCAAAAACCTCGCACCCCGCTTCCGTGTCGAGGGCTATCCGGCGACGGATACACAGCCCCTTTTCCCTGCAAAAATCCTCGAAATCGGCAATCGACAGGAATCGGATGTCCTGGGCGTTATACCACTTGTCGCGCAACCACCCGTAACCCCGCGGCGCCTTGCCTTCCTCGGCTAGAATCCGCCGCAATTTATGAAATGCAAGGTTCGGAAAGCTCACAATACAGGTCCGGCCCACCCGGAGCATGTCCGAAATGACCCCTTCCACGTCCTGAACAGCCTGCAAAGTCTGGGAAAGCACCACACAATCGAACTGCTGATCCGCAAACCCCCGCAAGCCCTGGTTCAAGTCAGCCTGGATGACATCCAAATCACGCCGCAAAGTCCCCAGGATCTTTTGATTATCGAGTTCGACACCCACCAGCCGGGGATGTTTCTTTTGTTTCAAACGCGCCAGCAGCCTCCCGGAGCCGCAGCCAAGATCCAAAACACTGGCCCCCGCCGGAATGAGCTCGACGATCCGGTCGTAAACAAGAGCCCGCTGATGGACGTTGCTGTTGGGCGCGGGCTTCTCGGGTTCCAATTCGACGCGCGGTGGTCCCTGAGGCGCGGCGGTCAGGTTGTCTAAAAACGCGCGGATCATTTCCCCGTAAACCGGCAGGTCATCAGGGAGCAGGAAGGCATCATGCCCGCAATTGCTCTGCACCTCGCAATAGCTCACCCCGGCATTGTTGGAAATCAACGCGTCAACAATATCCCGCGATTGTTCCGGCGGAAACAGCCAGTCGCTCGAGAAACTCAACACCAGCCACCGGCAACGCGCGCTTGCCAGCGCCGCCGCCAATTGCTCCCGCGTGCCCCCCATGTCAAACATGTCCATCGCCATCGACAACGTCATGTAACTGTTCGCATCAAAACGTTCGACAAACTTCGTCCCCTGATACCCAAGATACGTCCCCACCGAAAAAGTCTTCTCAAATTCAATGGCCACGTCCCGAGGTTGGAGGCGATTGGCCTCGAACTTCTCATTCATCGCCTGGCGCGAAAGATACGTGATGTGACCAATCATCCGGGCGATGGCCAAACCGACGTCCGGCCCTTGCGGCTTGTCATAGTACTGCCCTGCATGGAAATGCGGATCGCGAATGATCGCATTCCTGCCCACGACATCGAACGCGAGCGCCTGGATGGCGAGTCTTGGCGACGTGGCCAGCGCGATGGCCCCTTGAAGCCGCTCCGGGTAACGCACGCTCCACGCCAGCACCTGGTGCCCGCCAATCGATCCCCCCACCACCGCAACAAGCCGTTGAATTCCAAGATGATCCAGCAACAGGCGCTCAACTTCCACCATGTCGCCAATTGTAATCGTCGGAAAATCCCGGCCATAAGGCCTGCCCGTCGCCGGGTTGATGCTCCCAGGACCGGTCGTGCCGCGGCACCCGCCAAGGAGATTGGGGCATACCAGGAAAAACCGGTCCGTATCCATGCACTTCCCAGGTCCCGCCACCACATCCCACCAACCCGGATCATCCTCCTCATCATGTTTGGCGACATGCGAATCGCCGCTGATCGCATGACAGACCAGGATGGCATTGTCGCGCGCGGCATTCAGCCGGCCATAAGTCTCAAATGCCACCGTGACACTTTCCAGCTTCCCTCCCATCTCCAGCCCCAGCGGTTGCCTAAACGTGACCTGCTGGGAATAACGCAACGGCTTCGAATGCCGCGCACTGTCGCTGCTTTCAAATAAAGAATTCTGGTTCACCATTCTGAACAACCCGGCCCTCGGACGACGGAGTTCGCCTTGAGCTGCGGCCCTCTCGAACTATTTTTGCGATGCTTGAAGCGCCTGCTCGATGTCGGCCTTGATGTCCTCAATGTCCTCAAGCCCAACCGAGAGCCGGACATAATCCTGCGTCACCCCCGTGGCTGCCTGCTCCTCGGGCGTAAGCTGTTGATGAGTTGTCGAAGCCGGATGTATCACAAGGCTTTTCGCATCCCCAATATTGGCCAGGTGCGAGAGCAGCTTCACCGAGTCGATGAACTTTCGCCCCGCCTCCAAACCGCCCTTGATGCCGAAACCCACGATTCCCCCGAAGCCTCTCTTGAGATATTTCGAAGCGATCAGATGGCTCGGATCCTCCGGCAACCCTGGATAAGTGACCCATTTGACGAGCGGATGCGACTTCAACCAGGTCGCCATTTCCAGCGCGTTGGCCGAGTGCTGGTGCTGCCGCAAGATCAGCGTCTCCAGCCCTTGCAGAAATTGGAAAGAATTGAAGGGACTCAACGCAGCCCCGGTGTCCCGCAACAGCGTGACCCGGATTTTCAGAATAAAGGCGACATTGCCCATCCCCGGCACGTTGCTCAATGCGTCCCAGTAAACCAGGCCATGGTAACTGGGATCCGGCTCCGTGAATTCCGGAAACTTGCCGTTGTTCCACTTGAACTTGCCCGAATCCACAATGACTCCCCCGATCGAGGTGCCGTGGCCGCCAATATACTTCGTTGCCGAATTGACAATAATGTCAGCCCCATGATCGATCGGCCGCACCAGGCCGATCCCGACTGTGTTGTCCACAACCAGGGGCACTCCGGCATCGTGGGCGATTTTGGCCAGGACTTCGAAATCGGGCACGTCCAGCTTTGGATTGCCAACCGTCTCGACATAAATCGCGCGGGTCTTCGGAGTGATCGCCCGCCGGAATACATCGGGGTCCCGCGAG
>DASRKU010000444.1:0-12231 GCA_035648815.1 Verrucomicrobiia bacterium
CCGGTCGGGATCGGAAAGAACGGTTCGGGGCTTTCCTTTCTGCGCCGGAACCCCGGCTGAAGTCCCCCGGCGAGGGCACAACGCAAGCAATCGCGACAGAAGGTTGCGCGCAAAATTGACGGTCCGCTGAGAGACGTGAACGTAACCCGGGCCATGGACAAATTCGCGCAGCAATCGAAACGCGGTGTCGACATTTACAAACGAGTACTCGGCCAAAAGAATCTTCCATGCCTCCGCCGATCCTTCAAAATCGGGCGGCAACGCGTCCGAGGGCGCCTCCGGCTGTTCGGATTTGAAGAGCCCGGCAAAGGTTCGTCGCACCCGGCTTGTGTGCTTTTGGCGGACAGCCTCAAAATCCTTTTCCGAATTCAATCCCATTAACCGCGCCAGGCGCAGGAGCGCGGGGCCCGGCCCGGAAATCGTGTGCGTCTGAAGGTTCTCCTCCATCTGGAGCCGATGCTCCACATCGCGCAAAAACGAATACGCTTGCTCAAGCGCCACGGCATCCTCCGTGGCAATCAAACCGTATTGCGCCAGCTTTTCCAGACACGGGAGGGTTTGTGCTGTTTGCAGGAAGGGCTGTCGGCCGGCGTGGAGCAATTGCTGGGCTTGCGCCAAAAATTCAATCTCACGAATGCCTCCGCGGCCCAATTTGACGTTGCGATCCAGTTCACCCTCCCGCAGCACTTCAGTCTCAATCCGGTCCTTCATCGCCCCAATTTCATGAAGCACGCTTGGCTGGATGGTCCGCGGGTATCGAAAGGGTTGGATCATCTCCAAAAATTCGGCGCCCAATCCCTCGTCGCCCGCGACTCGACGCGTCTTGATCAACATCATCCGCTCCCAGGTCTGCCCCCACTGCGCATAGTAATTCTCGTATCCCGCAAGAGAACGGGTCAAAGGCCCGCTTTCCCCCTCCGGCCGCAACCTGAGGTCGATCCGAAAAAGCATGCCTTCCGCACCCATGCGCGACACCTCCTCAATAAAACTTTCGGCAAAGCGATTGAAATAGGCGTGGTTGGCCAGCACGGGTTTGTTGGCTTTGCCGCTCCCCGGCGGTTCTCGGAACACTTCCCCTTCGTCGCCATACAAGAACAGAACGTCCACATCCGAACTGTAATTCAGTTCCTGTCCGCCCAGCTTTCCCATGCCCAAGAGACAAAATGCGGTCGGCCGCCACCGCCCATCCGCATCCCGATGCCATGGGTTCCCGAAACGCTCGGCGATCCGTTCCGCGCACACCTGCCACACGCCGCCAAGACAAACGTCCGCCACATCGGAGATTTCCCGCGTGATTTCAGAAATGCCGCCTCTCCGGCTTAAATCTCGCGCTGCGATGCGCAGCATTTCCTTTTGCTTGAATTTCCTCAGCCGCGTGAGCGCACCCGCATAATCCCTGGACTGAATCAGGCCCGGCAGCCATTCCCCCACTTCCTTTCGCAAACCCTGCTCTCGACGCGGAAACTGCAAGGCGTCGGGATTCAGAACTCCGAACCATTCCGGGTGCGCAAGCAATTGATTGCTTAAAGCCTGCGAGCCGCTGAACAAGGCCGCAAAAACCGCCGCCTGGACTTCCGAGAGTTGCGCCATGAACGGCTCGCCGCGAGCCGCCGCCATTAACTCAAAAAAATACCGGCTCCGCTCCGGGTCGGCGGAATTCTGCGCCGCTTTGGCAACAACAGGATTTTTCAACGGGTCACTCTTTCCAGCGTCACTTCAGCCCGGGCCCGGCTCTCGTCGGCTCTCAGCCTGGTGAACATGCCGGTCCAGAACCCAATCCCGTACAACACAGGACTGACTGCCAGCAGAGGCATCGCTGCAATCGAATGCAGCCACCCCCTCGTGGTCGCAGAAGCGATCGTCTGGAGCAGCACGGCTATTCCATAAAGGACCAGCGGCGCCCAGGCCCATCGCGCCGCCACACTGCCGGGGACCACGCACTCCAACACGAGCAGTCCGGCGAGGTAAGCACAAAATAAAGGCGGTATGAAATTCAGCGCCGAACGCAGCGTCGGGTTGACGCGGAATTGCTCCGCCCTGCCCCGCCCATATGTCCTCAGCATCCGGGCAAAAGCCCCCAGGGTGCGCCGCGGACGGCGCTCGACTGAGAACTGCGGATCGTAAACCAGTTTGCCGCCGCGTTTCTGCAATTGATCCATCAAGGCGTTTTCCTCGTTCGGATAAAGGGCTTCGTGGAACCCGCCCAATTCCAGCATCGCGTCGCGACGGACCATTAGGTTGCACAGGATCAATTCCTTTTCGCTCGTTTGCCGCGCTTCGCCAACTCGGGCGTAGCGAGCCCTGCTCGGTCCAAATGCGAGCCAGCTTCCCAGCACAACCGCAAAGACCTGTTCCAGCCAGGGTGCGGCGGCGGGGCATAAGTTGGGGCCGCCCACCATTTTTACCGCCGGATCGGCGAGCAAAGGCTGCGCGCGGCGAAGATTACCAGGCTGAGGCACAGAGTCGTCATCGAGAAAGTACAGCCAATCCCCCCGGGCAACTTTTAAAGCCTCGTTCCGCTGCACCGAAGGCTGCTTGCCCCGGGCAATAATCATTTCCAGCCGGTCCGCCGCATATTCCAATTGCCGCGCTCCGGCCAGGGCCTGGATGTCAGCCTGGTCCGGACGGGCGGCGATGATGATCGTGACGTTGGGCGAGTTTTCGCTCACGCGCCAAGGCTAAGGGCCGAATGGGTGCGCGTTCAATTTCCAAATTCATGAAGAGAGGGGTGGGGACGGCCCGTCCCCATTGAGGTTGTGGAAACCCAGGGATTCTCGGGGTCGAGCCGTCCCCGCCCCGGAGGACGGCCGGAGAAAAGAAAAAGGCGGTATTCCGCACAGATGGAATACCGCCCGGATGTAATGGGGGGCTCGTCTTACGGAGCCAACACCACTTCGCTGCAAAGATCCGTGCCCAAAAGGAATCCGTAGCCCGCGTTCACCTTCTGCAGGACAGCCCCGCTGAAGGACCGCGCTTTGCCCGTGCTCGGATCCAGCACTCTTCCGCGAAACAACCCGTTCCCCACCGAAATACCCATCGCAAAATGTTGCTCGTCCGAGCTCACCCTGCCGCGGACGCCGAATGTAACCGAATTCGTGAAATCCGACTCCAGATTTCCCCCGCTGAATTCGAGTTGGGCGCTCGTAAGATTCAGCACGTTTGCATCCGCTGGCTGCGTGTATGCCGAGCCCACAGCGAGGCATTCGGTGCTGAAGCCGCCGGGATAATACTGCGCCCGCGGATCGACCGATTTAATCCAGCTCAAGGATCCGTTCAAATCGCTGGCCGTCTGGTTGGTAAAAGCCACCCAGCTCATCAGCAGCCCGTTGCCTGAATACAGCGGCACATGCAGCGGCCACATGCCGTTTGTCGACAAGGCCACGCTCTGGCTGACTCGTGTGCCATCGGAAAGCGCGCCGGCAAAATGAACCCGCCCTGCCGTGTCCACGTTGACCGTGGCGACGCCGTCGCCCTCGGGATTTGCCGGGTTCCCGCTCTGGCCGGGGATGACCATGGTGTATTTACCTGCGTACGGAGCCGGGTTTGTCCTGGCGTTGAATACCGCCCGATTCCCGTGCATCACTGACGCCCATGATTGATTTGTGAGTTGGCCGAAAATCTTGTCCGACTCGCTGCCGCTGCCGATCCACAGGTTCAAGGCAAGTGAGGTGTCGCCCCTCCTGGCAATCGTTTTGATTGTCTGCCCCTGGCCATCCAGTTGGCCGCTCACGGGGTAGCGCTTTCCGCCCAGACTCACGTAACCCGAGTAGGTGCCGCGTTTGGTGGCTGACACCTGGAAAGACCCGGCGCTCGCAAGCTGGACACCAGCCGCCTCGGAGAACAAACCGCTGTACGTCGATGCCTGCGGGTTGAATTTGCTGGCTTTAAAGTTCGCCTGCAGGACCATGTTGGACTTCATGAGGAACGTCAACTGGGGGCTCGACGAATTATAGCTGCCGGTCCAGCCCGCAAACTCCTGGCCCGCGTCGGGAACTGCCGTGACGGTGTAGGTCTGCCCCATCACCAGGCTGGCCGCGCTCAGGTTCGGAGTGACCGATCCCGCTCCGCTCGTCGTAATGATGATCGGCTGGCCGGGCGCTGAGGGAGAACCCAGCACGGTGACCTGGAACGCGCTGCTGGCCGTTACCACTCCGTCGCTGACCGTGATCGTAATCGTGGCCGCTCCGCTCTGGCCGGAAACCGGCGTGATGGTGACTGTGCGATTGGCTCCGCTGCCGCCGAACACGACGTTGCTGACAGGAATCAACCCGGTCGCGGATGAACTGGCCGACACCGTCAGGCTGCTGGCGGCAGTCTCCTGGTCGCCGATCGTGAACGCGAGCGCACTGGTGCTCGAATTGGTCGCGATTGTCTGGTTGGCAATCGCAGAGATCGTCGGCGGCGAATCCACCGTGACCGTGAACGTGCGCGTAATAGTGTTGTTGTTGCCGTTCCCGGCGCCGTCATTGACTGTCACTGTGATCGTGGCCGATCCCGATGCGGTCGCGACTGGCGTGAATGTGAGTGTGCCGGTCGTGTTGGCGCTCGTATAACCTACTGTCGGATTGGGTATCAAACCCGTATTGCTCGAACTCGCCGTCACCGTGAGCGTCTGAATCTCATTAGGCGCGCCGGAGCTTATACCGGTGAGATTTACAACCTGCTGGCTGGCGCCCTTAATCAGGGGAAGATTGTTGATCGGATCCAGCGTCGGGGCATCGTTGACCGCGGTCACCGTCACGGTGAATGTCCTCACCACGGTATTGTTACTGGTCCCGCCGTCGTTGACGGTGACGGTGATCGTCGACACACCGTTGCTATTGGCCACCGGCGTATATGTCAATGTCCCGGTCGTGTTGCCATTGATGTAATTCACCGCGGGATTCGGGATCAACCCCGGATTGCTCGAAGTTGCCGTAATCGTGAGTGTCTGGATCTCATTGGCGGCGCCCGTGCTGATGCCTGTCAAATTCACCGTCTGCTGCGGAGCGTCCTCGTTGATCGTAACGTTGCTAATCGAAGCCAGGGTCGGCGGGTCGTTCACGGGATTCACCGTCACGGTGAAAGTCCGCGTTGTAATGTTGTTGCTGGCCCCGTTGTCATTGACGGTAACTGTAATCACAGCCGACCCGTTCGCAGTCGCCACGGGCGTGAACGTCAGCGTGCCTGTCGTGTTGGCGCTGATGTAATTGACCGTGGGATTGGGGATCAATGCCGTGTTGCCCGATGAGGCTGTGATCGTCAACGTTTGGACTTCGTTGGTTGCCCCGGCCGTGATTCCCGACAGATTCACCGTCTGCTGCGGCGCGTCCTCGTTGATCGCGACATTACTGATCGCATTGATCGTCGGCGGCTGGTTGCCGATTGGCACCTGGAACGTGTAAGTCGTTTCCGCTGAAAACGAACTCTCCATGCCCAGGGTATTATAGGCCGTGGCGGCGAAATAATAGGTAGTGCCCTCGATCAACCCGGAAATAGTGACATTGGTCGCGTTGCCGACGTCGACCATGTTGGTGTACGTGCGACTGACCACGCCATAATATATCTTGTATCCGACCACCGTCGGATCCGGACTGGGATCCCACGCCAGAGTGATACTCTGAGTCGCAAGAGCTGAAGTTTGAGCAACAACCAGAATGCTGAAAAGGAGGAATCCCGCCACATGCCTCGCTACATCCTGAACAAAATCCCGTACAACTTTTGTTTCCATCAAAACGGCTGCTTACGCATAACGATTGCCAAGAGCGCGTTTCTGGATGGAAGTTTCCGTTGCGAATTTTGTTCGCTAAAAATTCGAGAGCTTCCGTGGACACAAACCTGATCGTTAATACCGATGAAATTTCCGCCAAAAGAAACGACGTAAAGACACGGTGTCAAAAAACCGGAACCTGCTTTTGCCAAATAAAACAGGCGCTTCCGGGTACGGGGGGATTACCCCGGGGGGTTCCCCCCATTGTCTTTCAAGACAGCTGTCTTGAAACCTAGCAAGGGAAATGAATCTAATTCAGTGCATCAGAATTGCAGCGGAAACGCGCCATTCGCCGTCGCATCCTCGGCTATTCTCGACCGCCGAATGCCGCGTCGGAAAAACAGTTTTGACAATTCAAACCTGCCCCTTAGATTCCTCTCGCTCTGGATGGGGTCGTAGCTCAGTTGGTAGAGCGCGTGAATGGCATTCACGAGGTCAGGGGTTCGATCCCCCTCGGCTCCACCATTCAGCGCGAGGCGCAAAGGCGCCGTCTGGAACCTTCCCGGCTTGCTTCCATTTCAACCCAAACTTGTCAGCCGGCACGCCCCGCCGAAGGCCTTTCCAGCTCCAGGAAATAGTTCACATGCTCCAAAATTTTCGCCCAGGCATCGAACTCCAGCCCAAAATCCCGCTTCATGTCCGAGACGTCCCAGTTCAGCCCATCGTCGGGCCAGCCTTTGTCCTCCACTTCCACACGGCTCTTGGAACCGGCTTTCTCAACCGCAGCCCGCGCAATGTCCTGCCACGATACGAACTTTGTCGACAGGCCGAAGTAGGTCTTCCGATTCATGCCGCTTTCGAGCACTTTCACATACAACCTGGCCAGGTCTCCCGCCCAGATGAACTGCGTCCCGTCATTTTTGGTGACCAGGATCGGTTTGTTCTGCGCCGCGTTGCGAACAATATCCCGAAACCGCGTGTCCCCCTGCGTGCTGCCGCCGGGAATTGCCGGATTCCCAAACACGTACCCGGGCCGAATGATGTTCACTCTCATCGGGGAAAGATGCGACTGCGCAGTGATGTAGTTCTCACTGGCGGCTTTGGTCGCCCCGTAAAACGTGGAGGGATGTTGCTTGGTCGTCGCCGTCACCGTCCGCAGCGCCCGCTCCGCCTCATCTCGCGCCCCCATGTACAGGCTGTCATTGGCGGCCGTCGAGGAGGTGTAAATAAAATGCTTCACTCCCGCGCGGGCCGCAGCATCGGCCAGAAATACGGTCGGCAAGGTGTCCTCCATCAAAACTTCCCATCCCACCCGTTTGGTGTAGTTCAGCGCAACCAGGATGCAGGCGTCTTTTCCCGCAACAAGCTTCTCCAGCAGTTTTGTGTCGGTAATGTCGCCTTGCACAATCTCCACCCCGCGCCTCTCCCGGAGCGCAGGCACCTTGTGTGCATTGCGCGCCAGAATGGTGATCGCATGTCCGTGTTTCAAAAGTTCCATCGCCACGTACGAGCCGATAAAACCCGTCCCGCCTGTCAGCAATACGTTCATTGCGCCAGTGTTTCCGTTTTGCCGCGCCGCTAAAAGACTTTTTCTTCGACGCGGAGAACGGTTGCGCTTTCAGCGTCGCCCGCTAACTTACGCCCATGCGTTTCATTGGAAATGTCATCGAGAAACTCCAGCGGCATCCGAAGCGGATCGTTTTCCCCGAAGGCATCGAGCCGCGCGTCCTTCAGGCCGCCCGGCAATTTTATGCCCTGCGCCTGGGCGCGCCGATACTGCTGGGCAACCGGGAAAAAATAAACGCCATCGCGGCCGAACTGGACGTCTCGCTCGAAGGAATCGGAATCGTCGATCCCGAGCAGAGCGCCGACATCGAAAATTTCGCGCGCCGTTTCGCGGCGCTCCGCAGTTACAAGGGATTAAAGCCGCAGGAGGCCCGCGAAGCCATTCTGCAGCCGAATTATTTTGGCGGGATGATGCTGGCGATGCATCAGGCCGACGGCCTGGTCTCCGGCACGAGCACCACCACCGGCAGCGTGCTTCGCCCCCTCTTTCAAATCGTCAAAATGGCGCCTCAAACCCTGACCGCCTCGAGCTGCATGATCATGGAAGTGGATGATTCGCAGTTCGGCGAACGCGGCGTCCTGTTCATGGCGGACTGTGGAGTCATCCCTGAACCCAACGTCGATCAACTCGCCGACATCGCAGTGTCCACCGCCCAGCTCGCGCGCCAGTTGCTCGGAGTGCGGCCCCGCGTCGCCTTGTTGTCCTTTTCAACCAAGGGCAGCGCCATGCATCCCACCGTGGGCCGCGTCCAGGCCGCCACCGTCCTGGCCCGCAAGAAAGCCGATGCCAAAGGCGTCGAAGCTGATTTCGACGGCGAACTTCAGGCCGATGCCGCCCTGGTGCCGGAGATCGCGGCGCGCAAACTTCCCGAAAGCAAAGTCGCGGGCCATGCCAACGTCCTGATCTTTCCCGACCTGAACTCTGGAAACATCGCCAGCAAAATGATCCGCCACATCGCCCGGGCAAACGCCTACGGCCAGATTCTCCTGGGGCTGGACAGGCCGGCGGCCGATGTCTCCCGAGCCTCGACATCCCATGACATCCTCGGCGCCGCCGCGATCGTCGGAGTCCAGGCCGTCGAGTATGCGAAATTGTATCCCGGATCGGGCGTCAAACTGCCCGGAGAACCATAATCCAAAGGGGTGCACCGCGGATGAACACCACCACTCCACGAGTCTTCATCGCCGCCACCCGCCAGAACGACGGCAAGACAACCACGGCTCTGGGCTTGATCGCCGCCCTGCGGCCGCATTTCCCGCGCATCGGCTACATCAAACCCGTGGGACAGCGATTCGTCGAAGTTGAAGAGCAAAAAATCGACGAAGACACGGTGCTGATGGACAGCGTTTACAGCCTCAATTGTCCGCTGGTGGACATGAGCCCGATTGCCGTGGAACCGGACTTCACCCGCAAATACCTCGAGTCATCCAATAACGACACGTTGGTAAAAAAGATCCGGAAGGCGTTCGATCGGGTTGCGTGGGAGAAGGATTTCGTTTTGTGCGAAGGCTCCGGCCATGCGGGTGTGGGGTCGGTGTTCGATCTCTCCAACGCCCAGGTCGCCAAAATCCTCGGCGCCAAAGTGATCATTGTCTCCCAGGGTGGAATCGGCAAACCCATCGATGAAGTATCGTTGAACCAGGCATTGTTCGAAAAGGAGGGCGTCGAAATCATCGGGGTCATTCTGAACAAGGTTCTGGGCCAGAAACTGGAATCGATTTCGGATTTCGCCCGGCGCGGGCTGGCGCGCAAAGGACTCAACCTGCTCGGCGTCATCCCCCACCGCCCGATTCTGTCCAGCCCAACGGTCGACTCCATCCGTGAAGAACTGGATGCCAAGCTTTTGAATCGTGGCGGGAATTTGCGGGGTTTGGTCGAAGACGTGGTTGTCGGAGCGATGGGAGCGCGCCATGCCAGGGAATTTTTCAAGCGCGGCGTCCTCCTCATCACGCCGGGCGACCGTGAAGACATCGTGATGGCCGCCTGCGAGGCAACGCACGACCAAAAGGATGGTGCAATGGCCGGAATTGTCCTGACCGGAAATTTGCGCCCCAACCAAAGCATGCTCGACGCAATCGGCAAGATCCCCATTCCAGTGTTATTGGCGGCGCAGGACAGTTACGAGGTTGCCTCGAAAGTCCATGACCTCACTGTCAAGATTCGTCCCAACGATCTCGAAAAGATCTCGATCATTCGCGACATTATCGAAAAGAACGTCGACATTGAGGCCATTCTGAAAGCGATCTAAGAACCCAGCAAAGAAAACTCCATATGCAAGTGCCCCTCAATCCCGCCCTGACAAGCCTGCCGGTGTATCAGCCCGGCCGGCCCATCGAAGAAGTTGCCCGCGAACTCGGGTTGGCTGCGGAAGACATCATCAAGATGGCCTCCAATGAAAACCCGCTGGGGCCCTCCCGGCTGGCCCTGGCCGCCATGCGCCGGGCGCTTCCGCAGGTTCATCTCTATCCCGACGGCAACGCGTTTTATCTCAAACAGGCGCTTGCCGCAAAACTGGGGGTTACACCCGCGCACTTGATCCTGGGCAACGGCTCAAACGAGGTGATCGAATTCATCGGCCACGCGCTGCTCACGCCGGCGGCGGAGGTGGTCGTCTCACAGTATTGCTTCGCGGTTTACCCGATTGTCACCGCGCTGTTCGGCGCAAAGCTCGTGACGGTCCCCGCAAAAAACTACGGGCACGACCTCGACGCCATGCTCCGGGCCATCAATCCAAATACCCGCGTCATTTTTGCCGCCAATCCCAACAACCCGACCGGCACACGCGCGAGCCGCGAGGAATTGCAGCGATTCATCGCCGGAATCCCTGAAAATGTCCTGGCCGTGCTGGACGAGGCCTACTTTGAGTTTCTCGATGAGCCGGTCAACCTCATTTCAGAAATCCGCAACGGCGCCCGGAGCAACCTGGTCCTGCTGCGGACGTTTTCCAAAATATACGGCCTGGCCGGCGTGCGCATCGGGTATGGGATCGGCCATCCCGATTTCATTGCCGCGCTCGAAAAAATTCGCCAGCCATTCAACATCAATGCAGTCGCCCAGGCCGGCGCGCTGGCCGCGTTGGACGACACAAAGCATGTTGATAAAACACGGCGGATAAACTCGCGCGGGCTCAAGCTCCTTTCCAGGAGTTTCCGCAAGCTCGGCCTGGAATTCATCCCTTCATCCGCCAATTTCATTCTTGTCCGCGTCGGCGAAGGCAATCGCGTCTTTGGCGAGATGCAGAAAATGGGCGTCATCGTGCGCCCGATGGGCGGCTATCAATTGCCCGAATGGATCCGCATTTCCATCGGGACCCCTGCGGAGAATGCCCGATGCATCGAAGCATTACGAACCGTGCTCTTTGGAGCAACGACGGCGCCGGCGGCCTGAATGCGCGTTTCCCAAATTATGTCTTTGAATCTTTTCGGAAAGCGATTACTTATCGGCGCAGAAATGTGTGATTTGCTACTAACGTGAAACTGACCGACCTGCGCGGCATCCTGCAGTACATCCCCCAATTCCGGGAGAAAACCTTCATCATCAGCGTTGATGGCGCCATCGTCACCGACGAGAATTTCTCCAACATCCTCCTGGACGTCGCTGTGCTGCGCTCTTTGAGCATCCGGGTCGTGCTCGTCCACGGCGCCTCGGCGCAAATCAAAGTCCTGGCCGAGGAACAAAAAATAAAACCGTCCAACCTGGATGGCTCCGGGATCACCGATGCCGAGACGCTGCAACTCGCATTGACCGCGGCCAATCGCCTGACACACGAAATCCTCGAAGGACTTTCGGCCAACGATTTGCGCGCCGCCTGCTCCAATGCGGTCATTGCCCATCCCATGGGCATTCTGCAAGGAACCGATCAGCTCTTCACAGGCAAAGTCGAACGCGTCGATACCGAATTGCTCCAGACGTTGTTGACTCAGGGAATAATTCCCATTGTGCCGCCGCTGGGATTTGATGGAGACGGGAAGACGTACCGGGTGAACTCGGACAGTGTGGCAGTGGCGGTGGCGGAAGCGTTGAAAGCCACGAAGTTGATTTTCATCACGTCCCAGGACGGCCTGCGTTTTAACGAGCAACTGATCCGCCAGATGCTCGTGGCCGACCTGGAAAAACTGCTCCAGCAAAACGGAGGGTTCCCTCCCGAATTGCTGTCAAAAGCCCAGCACGCGGTCAGCGCCTGCGCCGCCGGCGTGCAACGCATCCATATCATCAATGGCAGGGTCGACGAAGGGCTCCTGGCGGAAGTGTTTTCCAACGAAGGCATCGGCACGTTGATCTACGCCAACGAATATCAACAAATCCGCCCGGCAAAAAAGAAGGACGTGCGCGCCATCCAGATGCTCACCAAGAAAGCTGTCGAATCCGATGAACTGGTCAAACGCACCCGGAATGTCATCGAAAAGAGCCTGGCAGATTATTACATTTTTGAAATCGACCGCAACCCGGTTGCGTGCGTCGCGCTGCATGTCTATCCCGAGAACAACAAAGGCGAGCTGGCCTGCCTCTACGTAAATCCCTCCCATGAAAACCAGGGGATCGGCCGCAAGTTAATTCAGTTCACCGAAAACAAAGCCCGCGACATGGGTCTCAATGAACTGATTACCCTGTCCACCCAGGCATTCACTTACTTTCAGTCCAAGGGCGGATTTACCGAAGGCACACCCGATGATCTGCCGTCGGCCAGGCGTGAAAAGTACGACCAGAGCGGCAGAAACTCCAAGGTCCTCATCAAAAAACTGAAGCCGTGATTCACCCGACTCCATCCGCTGCGCTGGCGGATTCGATTCGGAGATGCCGCCACCTCGGAATCCCGCTGACCCGGTATCAGCTTGTAGCCAGTGTTTCCCACCAGACCCTCTGGCTGGCAGAGCGAACCCCTAAAGCGAACTCAGTTATCGTGCGCGTGCGCGCGCCAAGCAAATCTCGGGGCACCCTCACCCCGTCCCTCTCCCATCGGATGGGAGAGGGTGGC
>DASRKU010000445.1:0-2760 GCA_035648815.1 Verrucomicrobiia bacterium
AGTTCGGACGGCAGGCCGGCAAGGACCCCCTCCGTGCCTGCGGCGTTTGGCAGGGCGCGCTGCGTGCCTCCGGCGTTTGGTAGGGCACTGTGTGCGTCCGGCTGGCGGGGGCGCTGTTCGGTGCTGCCTTGAGTCGGATCAGGCTGGTTCATTGCTCATCCGCGGTTTCGGAGGGACACATTAATCCCAATCGCAATTGTCGCATCAAAAAACCAGCATCCGCAATCCATTCTTCCATTGACGGTCGCGGCGGCTTGCTCGCAGAATTACAGTTTTATGAACCTGGATGCTCTTTATTCGGAATTGACCCTGAAAACCAAGGCGAAGCTCGCGCTGGTCGTCCTGGACGGCCTGGGCGACATCGCGACTCGGGAACAAAATAACCTCACGCCCCTCGAGGCGGCGGCCACGCCGAACCTGGACGCGCTGGCAAAGCAATCGGCCCAGGGCCGCATGATCCCTGTGGCTCCGGGCATTACCCCTGGCAGCGGACCCGGGCACCTCGGGCTGTTCGGATATAACCCGCTCGAATTCCAGGTCGGGCGCGGGGTTATCGAAGCACTTGGACTTGGCCTTGAATTGAAACCTGGAGACGTCTGCGCGCGCGCCAACTTCGCCACCCTGGATGCCAAGGGAATCGTCACCGACCGGCGGGCCGGCCGGATTCCGACTGAGACCTGCGAGAAACTCTGCGCGATGCTCTCGGCAAAGGTCAAAAAAATCGGCGACACACAGGTCATTATCCAGCCGGGAAAGGAACATCGGTTCGTCGTGGTTTTCCGGGGCGCGGGATTGGAAGGGCCGCTGACCGATGCCGATCCGAATCGTGAGGGCTTCCCGATTCCCGTCGTCAAACCCAGGGATCCGAAGAATCTGAAACAGAAAAAGACAGCGCGGCTGGTGGCGGAGTTTTATAAAACGGCGCTGCCGGTGATCTCCAAGGAAAAGCCGGCCAACGGCTTTTTGATGCGTGGAATCGCGCACCAGCCGCACATTCCATTGTTTGAAGACAGATACCTGCTGAAGCCCGCCGCGCTGGCCGTGTATCCGATGTACAAAGGACTGGCGCAGCTTGTGGGCATGAAGAAAATCGAAGGCCCCCAGACGATCCGCGAGCAGTTCGAGCGTTACCTGGCTGAATACGACAATTTTGATTTCTTCTTCATTCATTTCAAGTACACGGACAAGTACGGCGAGGACGGGAACTTCGAGGCCAAGAAGAAGGCGGTGGAAGAGTTCGATGCCGCGTTGCCGATCCTGCTGCAGAAAAGGCCTGACGTTCTTGCGATCACGGGCGACCACTCGACTCCGTGCGCGATGAAGGGTCATTCCTGGCATCCGCAACCTGTGTTGTTGAATTCAGCCTTCAGTGGCTCCGACAAGTTGGATCGCTTCACGGAAACCGGCGCCAATGCCGGCTCGCTGGGTGTATTCGATGCCCGTTACCTGATCCGGCTGATGCAGGCCAACGCGCGGATGTTTGACAAATTCGGAGCGTAAGACAGAGAATAGTCGAGGGTCGAGAGTCGAGAGGAAGGCGCTCTCACCCCGTTCCTCTCCCATCCGATGGGAGAGGGTGCCCGAAGGGCGGGTGAGGGTACAGGTTCAATGTCAGGGATGCATGGCCAATTGCCAGATGCATTAATTTATCCCTGACCCTGGTTTGCATTCTAAATCCAGAGCGGCGCTGAAGCGCACGCACTCCACGTGCTGGCGCGCGTCTTCCCGCGCTTGACGGACCCGTCGGTTTTTCATAACCCTCAGGACACCTAAAACTGCACGCAACCAGGAACGATCCTTTGACAAAACTTGTTTTTGATATCGAGACCTCCGCGTTGGCGCTGGACCAGTTCGACGACGCTCAGCGGGAATATTTGTTCCGGGAATGCGAAAAAATTTCGGAGGAATTGGCGCGAACCAATCGGCGCGCCGAAATTCAGCAGCAGTGCAGCCTGTGGCCGTTCACCGCCCAAGTGGTTTGCATCGCCATGTTGAACGTCGACACCCAGCGCGGGCAGGTGCTCTTTACTGCCGACGACCCCGATGAGAAAGCGCCTGGGACGCTGCCGGTGGAGTTTATTCCCTGCATGGACGAGGCGGAATTGCTCGGCGCTTTCTGGGATGTGGCCAAACGGTATGAGACGATCGTGACGTTTAACGGCCGCGGATTCGACGTGCCATTCATTTACCTGCGCTCGGCGCTGCTCAACGTTCCCATTACGCGCAAGGACTGGCTGGGATACCGCTTCCAGACCGAGCCGCATTGTGACCTTGCCGAACAGTTCACGTTTTACGGAGTCAGCGGCCGTGATGGCGCCGCGCGCCGGTTCAACCTGGATTTTTACTGCAAAGCTTTCGGCGTGGAATCGCCCAAAAGCCACGGCGTCACAGGAATGGATGTCGGCAAGCTGCTGAGCGAGGGCAAATTCAGGGAAATCGCCGAATACTGTCTTCGGGATGTCCAGGCAACATTGCAGCTTTACCAGATCTGGAAGGAGCGCCTGGCGGGCATCAAATGAATCCAGAATCCCCTGCAGGGAAGCCTCATCCTGAAATTCTCGTCTGTTTTGCGTTGAAAGAGGAATCCGCGCCGTTCGAGAAAATTGCCATTTGCCGCCCCGCTGTCCGCCTCCTGGTCACGGGGATTGGACGCAAGAACGCCGAGAGGCGCACCCGGGACTTTCTGGAGACTCACGGTCCGGCGCTGGTCCTGAGCTGTGGATTTGCAGGCGGACTGAACCCTGCCATCGGTTTGTACAC
>DASRKU010000446.1:0-3940 GCA_035648815.1 Verrucomicrobiia bacterium
CCCCCACTTCGCGGGTCCCATGTCCCATCTTGCCCGCGGCGGCCATCGAAAAGGCCGTCGTCAAGGTCATCAATACGAACATCAAATCCCTCGCCGCGGGCAAGATGGGACATGGGACCCGCGAAGTGGGGGACCTGGTGGCAGCGGCTGTTTAATCTTCTGGATGAGGTCTCGAATATCCAGAGACCCTCACCCCGCCCCTCTCCCATCCGATGGGAGAGGGAGAAAGTAACGGTTATTTCTTTCGCGCGTGCATGTCGCCTTCGCCGACCGAGAAAACGATTTCGTTTGTGGGGCCGGCGGAGCGGAAGTCGCACTGCAGATCGGTGGTTAGCGCGTAGAAATGAGTTGGTGACTCGGCGTGCATGAGGAAGCTTGCGCCGCCGAAGTTCAGCGACAGCAGACCGTCGGCCGCCCGGCGGATTTTGACCAGGTCATTTTGCCCGCGTTCGTAATCCCCGGCATAGCTTTCCAGCAATGCCTCGGCCAGCATGAATTCCTTTCGTGTGCGTTTTCCGAGCTCCCGCACCCAGATGTTGCGGTAGCGGACAGGGTTTCCGTGGTCCTGAAGGGCAATGGGCAGTTTTTCCGGGTGCGCCTTGTAGGGAGCGCGCTCCAGCCAGGACGTCGGCCCGGTCAAAAGAACATTGTTTTGCGACAGGACGCCGTTGTGAAACACCGTCAGGCGCGCTTTCGAGACCAGTTTGCCTTCGGCATCGAAACGCGGTGACGTCCAGATAATATCGTACACCTGCCATTGGCCGGCGGGCAGCGAGGCATTGACCAGGGGCGGATACTGGCCATAGACGGCGCTGGCGGCACCGTCCGCGTAGGTTTTGCTTTCGAACGAGTCCAGGACTTGGATTTCGTAGCGGTCGAACCCGAAGAACACGCCGCTGTTGCCCCGGCCCTGGCCTTGTCCGTGCGTGGGGATGGGAGTGGCCCATTCGACGTGGAGCTGGCAATCGCCGAAGCTCTGGAGTGTGCGTGCGTAGCCGCTGCCCGGGACACATTCCATGGCGGCATTTTTCACGATCCATTTGGTGGGCTGGCCGTCCATGGCGACCCAGTTGGAAAGATCCTTTCCATCGAACAGGACGACGGCATCCGAAGGCGGGCGGCCGGGTTGGTTCTGCTGGCTGAAGGTGCCGGGATCGACCACCGTGGGTTGGGGCCGGGTGCGGTCGTGTTCGAGCCAATTGGGATCCGGCTGGGCATTGAGAGCTGAGATCGCAAGCCCGATCCAGGATGTTGCGAGGACCAGAAGAACCGATGGGAGGTTGGATTTTTTCATATGTGCCGGTGGCGGTGTAATCGATCAGGCGGCAGAAATCAAAGAATTCTCGAGGTCGCGCAGAGGGCTTTCGGTTGCGACAGTGCCGGCCTGCGTGAGTTTTGCCGATGGGATATTCATGGTTGTCGCCGGGCGCCACTCACGCGGAAATGGTGTTTGGATTCAAGCAAAATAGCACTCGTGGCAGAAATTTCATGATTGTATGCACACAAAAGATGCCCAAGCCGCGTTGACATTCGTGGTTCTCACCAGCAATTTGGGTGCAGGATCAGGCTGTGCCTATTTACGAATATGAACTCTGTAAAGGCAGCTGCGTCGTATGCGGCGGCCGCTTTACGCTTCACCGGCCTCTATCGGCCGTGCCGCTGACGCGCTGCCCGGCATGCAAAAAACCTGTCCGCAAAGTGCTTTCCTCCTTCCATTCACCCACCAAGCTCAAGCCGCTGTCCGTTGTCGACGCCAAGAAAGCCGGCTTCAGCATTTATAAACGGCTTGGCAAAGGGGAGTATGAAAGACAGTGAAACTGGGCGCTCACATCGACGAAAAACATTGCGCCAGGAGTCCCAATTTGGCTTTATCTGGCGTGGTCGGACGGGCGAATGGGGCAAAACCGGTTCTGTCACAATGCCCTGGCGATGCTAGATTAGGCACAGCCGCGGATATGAAGTCAAACCGGATGCGGGTTGTTTACTTGGGCCACGTGCAGGGCGTTGGGTTTCGATATGCTGTCAAATCGGTTGCGGCGGGATTCGAGGTGACCGGGGTCGTGCGAAACCTGACCGACGGGCGGGTGGAACTGGTTGCCGAAGGTCAACGGCAGGAATTGGATGCCTTCCGGGAAGCCATTCGCGATTCGGGACTGGAACATTTTATTCGGGACGAACAACTGAGCTGGGCTGAAGCCGCGGGCGAATTCCGTGGATTTGAAATTGTGAGATAAGATTGATGAAGTTTGCGATTATAGCGGACATTCACGCCAATTTGGAGGCGTTCCAAGTCGTTTTAGAGGACATCAAGTCCCAGAAATGCACGCACTACGCGTGCCTGGGCGATGTTGTCGGCTATAATGCCAATCCGAAGGAGTGCCTGAACCTGGTGCGGGAGATGGGAATGCCTTGCGTGAAGGGGAACCACGACGAGTACTGCTCGGGCATGACCCCTTTGGACGGGTTCAATCCTGCCGCAGCGGAGGCCGTCAATTGGACCCGGCAGCAGCTCAATGAAGTCGACAGTCAATGGCTGCGGGATCTGAAGTATGTCCGCATGGTGACCAGCTTTTCGATCGTCCATGCGACGCTCGACGGCCCGCAGCGGTGGGGATACGTTTTTGACAAATTGGCCGCCGCCGCCAGTTTCACCTACCAAAATACCGCCGTCTGCTTCTTCGGCCATACCCATGTGCCGGTGGCGTTCATGCGCGACAACCTGGTCCGCGGCGGCACCTACTCGAAATTCAAAATCGAGCCCGGCAAGAAATATTTCATCAATGTCGGCGCCGTAGGCCAGCCACGCGACAACAACCCAAAAGCCGCTTATGTTGTGTACGACATGGACGAAGGCACCATTGAGTTGCGGCGGCTGGATTACGACATCGCGGGGGCGCAGAAAAAGATTCGCGCCGCCGGTTTGCCGGAGCGACTGGCGGAGCGGCTTGCATACGGCAGGTGAGCTGGAGTGCCAGCCGCAAATCCTTCCGGTCCCTTGAAGTTTCAACCACGGATGGACACGGATAAAAAGGCAGGGGCGCACTGCGTGCGTCCGGCTGCGCGCAGCCCAGCCCTACCGGCCCCCATCCGTGTGAATCCGTGTGCATCCGTGGTTAAGCCTCCAATGTTCCGCGAGTGAAAATCCTGGTCCTCAAACCCAGTTCTCTTGGCGACGTGGTGCAAGCTCTGCCGGTGCTGCGCTTGCTCAAGCTGCACTGGCCCGACAGCAGCATCTATTGGTGGGTGGAAACAACGCTGGCGCCGCTGTTGGAGGATGATCCCGACCTTTCGGGAACCGTGCTGTTCGAGCGACGCCGGTGGGCCCGGCCTTCGCAGTGGCCGCAAACCTGGAACAGCATTCGCTGGCTGCGCTCCCAGTCTTTCGACCTGGTGATCGACCTGCAATCGCTGGCGCGCAGCGGCGCATTTGCCTGGCTGGCCAACGGGAAACTGCTCATCGGGCTCGATGACGCCCGCGAAGGCGCCAGCGGGTTCTACGACATTGCCGTTCCACGCGGTTCGTTTTATACGCATGCTGTGGACTGGTACCTCAAGGTCCTGCCGGTGTTGGACGTGCCGGTCCACTGGAATTTTACGTGGATGCCCGAGCGCCCGAAAGTTTCCGAAGCGGTGAAAAGCCGGTGGGCCAGGGATGGGGCGCGGTGGATTGTTTTGCAGCCCGGCGCGCGGTGGCCGAACAAACGGTGGCCGGCCGCCTCGTATGCCGAGTTGGTGCGCCTGTTGGCCGCCGATCATCCCGAGTTCCGAATTGTGATCCTCGGCAGTCAAGCTGACCGGGAGCTTGGCGCGGTGATCGCAGGCGTTGATCCGATGCGATGCCTGGATTCGACGGGGAAAATTTCGCTGCCGGAAATGGTTGAGTGGATTCGCCTGAGCGAACTGATGATCGGCAATGACACCGGGCCGATGCACGTGGCCG
>DASRKU010000447.1:0-7707 GCA_035648815.1 Verrucomicrobiia bacterium
GTCGGTTGGATGCTGAGTTCCCCGGTAAAGTGGAGTTGCATCTAATCCTCGACAACTACGCCACCCATGGACATGAAAGTGTACGCCGCTGGCTGGCCAAACATCGTCGGTTTGTGCTGCACTTCATTCCAACCAGTGCCAACCTGGCTGCACAAAACTGAAGCGCAAATCAAATGTGTAGTTAATTAAGGGACACTACACTAGCATCTTCTTTCACGGCATGGGGAACGGTGAACATTCGTGGTCAATTGGACAAGCCAAAGCGGTTTCTTGAGGAATCCGTCCCAAGTCCGAGCCGGACGTTTTTTTTGACCCTACGAGGACCGCAAACGGTTGCGGTGGGAGTTTTGTTTTATTGGTATATCGAACAGCATGAGACGCTAAAGCCCGTCCCAATCACGCGACCACTGTGATACAGGATCCCGTCCGCCGAGAGCGTGGATTCGGCCGAGTGCCGTGAGTCGGTACACACGATCGTTCGGCAACAATGGATGTTTTTCCAGGTATCCTTGCTGTTGCAGCCTTGAGGCCTCGCGAAGCAGCCCATTTCGATATGCCCAGCTTTCGTAGGAGTCGGTGAGATTACGAAAGGAAGGCCTCGTCAACTTTTCCGCACCCCAGAGAAGCAGGTATAACAGCTCCTCAGTTTTCCCTTTCATGATTCCATATTCCATCCCAGTGCAAAAATATCAATGCCAATTTCTGATGCATATGCATCAGGAATTGGCAAGGCGAGTTGACAAGGATCTTGCGCGGGAGAGCGGTGAAAACTACGGGGCGGGGGGGATTTGGAGGAGGTGGAGATTTTCCAGAGCGTTCAGCATGAACTGAATTGCGACCGCGGCGAGGAGCAATCCCATCACGCGCATGGCGACTTTCATTGCGATCGGGGTGAACCAGCGCGCGCCTCCGGCGGAGATGCGCAGGATCATGTAGCTGACGAACGAAACTCCCAGAATGCACCCATAGAGCGCGACATGCTGGGCCAGGTTTTCCGCTTGGTTCTGGAGCAGTATCGCGGTGGAGATCGCTCCGGGTCCGGCCAGCATGGGGATGGCAAGCGGGGTCACGGCTATGTCGATCTTTTCCGCCGCGGCATCAGTTTCCTCGGTTGTCTGCTGAAGCCGCGAACGTTGGGCCCGGAGCATGTCCAGCGACACCAGAAGCAGCACGATGCTGGCGGCGAGTTGAAACGCCGGCATGGTGATTCCGAGCACTTTGAAAATCCATTTACCAGCGATCGCAAAACCGAGCAAGACACCCGCCATGACGCAGCATGCGAGCCTCGCCATTTCTAATCGATGCTGCCGGGTGTCTTGCGGCGTCATCGCAATGAACGCCGGGACCGTGGCCAGAGGGTCAACAATGACGAACAAGGAACTCGCGGCAAGCAGCGTAAACTTGGCAAGGCTCATACCGAGCAAGGCGCGAAGATCGCCTCCTTCATTCCATGAATGATCTTCTTGTCGGCAGGACAAATCGTCGCCAGGACTCCGCCCAAAACGGCTCGGGCAGCGTCGCCGTCGCCTGCCACAAAATAAAACGGACACAAGCGCACACGGCCTTGCATCGGCACCGTTTGGTTTTTCTCGAAATCAAACCAGGCGGCGGATACGAGGGCGGGTTTGCGGTAGCGTTGCAGAACGTAGGGAGACCGTTCGAACCCGGCGATTGCCGCGTCGACAGCGGCAGCCCAATCGGCATGGGGGAGGTCGCTCCCGAGGTACACGCCTCGGGCGCCCCAGGCGCGTTCCGAGAATCCTGACACTTTAAGGATGAGTTCGCGTTGCTTCAGAGAGAGCGTCTTTAATTGATGCCAGCTGGTCAGGTTCAATTCGGGGATGGCAGCATGCGGCGGGATGGGACTTGGGTCCACGAGCCAGGTGTACGGGGTCAATTGCAGCAAGCGTTCGAAGAAGCGTTCTCCAAGCTCCTGCCGCCAGAAATCCTGAAGGTTTCGGTTCCACAGCAGCGCCAACAACATTTTCTCTTCAAATATGGGCTTGGGCGGGGGCGACAGCCGAATCTGTTTCCTCTCGGCGAGTTGGAAAATCTGCCCGGCAGCAGGCACGTTCGGCACGTCAAATAATTCGAAGAACCGGTACACCGCATCACCCTCGCGGAACTCCGAAAAGTTTGCGCTCTGCACCTTGAATCGGTCAGTGCCAAGCCGGCCGACGACCCATTCCATCTCCGGCCGGTACGTGCTGGATTCCTCTGAAATGACAATATGCACTGTTGGCGCGGTGCCGAAGACGTCGGCAAAGCCTGTTAGCATGCCTTGCGCGCCGCCCAGGATGCGACGCTGAGGTTTGGCAGTCTGGTCAGGAAGAGAACCCTCCGGCGCATCCAGTTTCGCGTAGACCTCGTTCAACCATGCCGTGAGCCCGATGCCGCCGGGGACTGAGTCGAGCTCGGTGACACTCATGCCATCATCGGTGAGGAGCAGGTCGGGACGGATGACGCGCGGGAGGTCGGATTTGAAGGCTGCTGAACGCTGTAGTTCGATCAGGTCGCGAGGTTTGCCCTGGTCAAGCCAGCGGGAAACCCACTCGGGCTGTTTGCCTTCCACGCTTTGGCGGTACAACAGGTTTACCGCACGGTAGAACTGCAGCAGCACGCGGCCAAGGGATTCCAGGTCCTGCCCAAGTTTGGGCGCTAGTTGCAGGGGTGCGGGCGACACCCGCCATTCGTGTCCTGCGAAGAGGCCCTGCGAGGGCATCTGGGCACGAATCCGGCGCGCGCGCTCCGAGTCAATATCTCCGACCGGCATGGTGGAAGCGGTGTCCACAGAAGTTCGGGAGAGGCTGTTGCCTTAACCGGGAATGGCCGAATCCATGGAAACCACTTTGTCGTCCTCCCCGGCCGATCGAGTCATTTGCATGGCGTGAGGATACAGTATGGATTGTCCGCCGTCAAAACAGGTCGGCATTCGATGCCCGTCACTTCTGGATCCGGCTGAGCACGAACAGGGTGATGCTTTGCGAGGGCAAGGCAGTTTGGATGCTGCCATTGACGACGCCGAGTTCGGGAAGGCGTGCGATCGGATTTCCAGAGGCCAGTTGCCAAACCTGTGCTGTTTGGCCCTGCGTGAAATGGGAAACAACCAGGGACAACGGTGTCGTTCCCGCGAGCACCTTATTGACCACCATAACTGTGAGCGCGCCATCCTTGCGCAAGGCGGCGAACGCTGACAGTTCGTCGGTTCCGCCAGTGACGGCCGAGACGTTTATCTCCCCGAACGTTGAATTATTCCCGTCATAGTTGCGGTACATTTTGATCGCGTTATAAGTCGGGGTGCCGGTATGGGGCACTTCCCAACGCGCCGCCAGGTCCAGGTTTTCGCGTCCAAAGATTCCCAGCACATCGGCTTGTGCCGTCGCGCCGTTCATGTGGTTATCGGCTCCCCAATTGTACTCGGTAATGCCAATTCGGGTGCCGGGATAATACTGTTGGACCCATTGCTTGATCCGGGGAATGAGCATGACTTTATCCTTGATCCAGCTTGGGTCAACATAGCTGGTGTCCCAAAGCGCGCGGGTCGATCGATTGCGCGAGAGCTGCATCGGAACCGAAACGTCCCTGCTGAATTCCCCGTTTTGAGGATAATAATGAACCGTGAAGACGTCGAGCAACCGTCGGCCGCTGGCCGTGCTGTGCCGGCGCATTTGGTCCAGGAACCACGGCAGATAATCCCATCCTGAGTGCCTCGCCCGATCAGGGAGGTTCTTGAATCCGTGCTGGACGCTCCACTGCTGATCGGACCCGCTGCGGAAATAACCCGGCCAGCCCCATTCTTCCGGCCCGACGATGAAGGCGCCCGGATCGATGTCCTTGATGGCGCTGGAATAGCTGACCGATTTGGCTATCAGCTCATCCATTGTCTGGCCTGATGGGTGCACATCCCGGTGGGTGGAATGCCAGAGGCTCGGCTCGTTATCGAGCAAGTAGTAGCGCAAGCCGCCATTGGTCGCTCTTCCCCATCGCTGCACCAGGTGAACCACCCAGTTTGAGTGAAATGTCAGATCCGCGGGCATGTTCGCGTCATTAGGGTTGTTATTTGTGATCGGTCGGGCTGAAGGGGAGGCGATCCCATTACCCGCATCGGGAAACCATTTGTCCCGGGACATCTGAGATCCGTACTTGGCAATCGAGAAGCTGGCCAATCTTTCACGGTCCGGTCCAAGCCTGGCAACCCAGCCAATCATGGGAATGGTCAACATCGCCTGCGCGCCCGCTGTTTTGGATGCGAGCACAAATTCATCGGCTTGCTCGCCCGGCAGGAGATTGGTTGAGGCGATGCTTTCGAAGAACCAGTCGGCTGCGGCGCTGGAGGCATTGAGTTGCCAATTGTAACGAGTCGTCGAATTGCCGCCCCAGCGGTTCAAAGGCACATTCAGATCCGACAACTGCTCTGACGAGGCAAAGGCAACACCGTAAATCTCAGGGCTGATCGGGTGCCTGTGTGCAGCGGCATCCACGGTCACTATGGCAAGCGCGTTTGTCGACTCCAGCGCGGAGAATCCTGTCTTCAACTCGACGTCATCGACATAAAACGCATCCCCTGAATGGCCGCCCCTGTTTTGGATCCAGAAGCCGTTGATCAGCTTTTGTCCGGCCGGGACGAGCCGGGCCATTGGGATCTGGATCCTGACCCATGCGTTTGCGGGCAGGGGATCCAGTTGCGCTCCGACATCGACAGCCGTGCCGTCGTACACGGCTTGAACCATGAGCAATTGTCCACCGCTGGTTCCGCCATGGATCCAGAAACTGATGCTTTCGACGAGGGCGGGGTCAAACGGTTCATGATGAAAGTAGAGCGCCTCCCAGCCGCTTGCCGCCACGGCAATGGACTTGGATCCGCTGTGGACATGACTCGTATTCGCCAGGTCCACTTTGGCCCAGCTCCAGTTCGCCCAACCTTTGGAAAGCGAGTCCGAATAGACGATCCGGTTAGTTTGGGCGAAGGCGACCGGGAGAACGAAAAGATATAGGAGAAGAACCGCACCCGTGGCACTCCAGCGGTATTTTTTGATCATGAGTACTGCCAATTTCAGGTCCTGATCTGCCCATTGCCGATGCCCAGCCATTTGTAACTGGTTAATTCCTCCAGCCCCATCGGTCCGCGGGCGCCGATCTTATCCGTGCTGATGCCGATTTCAGCTCCCATTCCGAACTCGCCCCCATCTGTGAAGCGCGTTGAGGCATTCCAATAGACGGCGGCTGAATCCACCTCGTTGAGGAATTGGCGCGCATGGGATTCGTTCCGGGTCACAATGCTGTCGGAATGTGCGGAGCCGTAATGGTTGATGTGGTCTATGGCCTGTTTCACTCCGTCAACGACTCGGATGTTCAGGATGTAATCATTGTACTCGGTGTACCAGTCCTGCTCGGAGGCCGTTCTGAGCTTCAGGTCCTCGGTGCCTGCTGTTGCCTCGAGAAAATGTCGGGCGGCATCATCGACGCGGAGCTCAACATGTTTTTGACGAAGCTTTGCGGCTATGACTGGCAGGTAGTTCGGCGCGATCGATCGATCGACCAACAACGTCTCCATGGCATTGCATACCGCGGGACGTTGCACCTTGGCGTTGAAGGCGATCTCCTCCGCCATCTTCATATCCGCTTCCCCGTCCACATAGACGTGGCAGACGCCTTTGTAATGTTTGATAACCGGGACTTTCGAGCAATCGGCGACTGCGCGGATGAGGCCTTCGCCTCCGCGTGGCATGCACACATCGACATATTGCGGCAGCGACAGCAAAATCGGGATCGCTTCCCGATCCGGCACAGGAACGACCTGGAGGGCGTCTTCTGGAAAGCGCCCCGAGGCGCGGCGTCCGAACTCTCTTAAGACCGCTGCGATGGCCATGTTGGATTTCATGGCTTCCTTGCCGCCGCGCAGGATGGAGGCGTTTCCGGATTTGAAGCAGAGGCTTGCGGCATCTGCGGTCACGTTGGGGCGGGACTCGTAAATGATGACGATGACGCCGATGGGTGTAGTGACTTTCTGGAGCTTCAGGCCATTTGGCCGTGTGCGTTCAAGAATAATTTTGCCGACCGGATCGTCGAGGGCGGCCACCTCGCGGATTCCGCGCGACATTGCGGCAATGCGTTTCTCGTCGAGTTTCAAGCGGTCCAACATGGCGTTTGAAAGGCCCAGGGTCATTGCGAGCGCCATGTCTTGCGCGTTGGCTTCCATGAGTCCAGCCGCATTTTGCTCGAGGCCCTCTGCCATGGAGAGGAGGCATGCGTTTTTCTCCGCCGTCGTCAGCGTGGCTAATTGGCGCGAAGTTTCCTTTGCGCGCTTTGCCAATTCAGTGATCTGGTCAACCAGACTCATTCGAAACAGATACGGCCAAACAAGCTCAGTGGAAAGTCCGAAGTGTGCCGGCCTTGGCCGCGCGACCGTGGGGTGGGGCGTCAAGTTTTGCTCTGAGGGATGACCTAAGTACCGTGTTTTGATGATTTTGGGCGGGGGATGGCATCCCTCTTGCCCTTCTTACAAACGACTTTGAAACCCTACACAACCTGCCGAGCCGATCATGAAAACTGAACTGAGCCAGAAAGACATTCCGATCCTGGTAGTCGATGACGAGCCCGACCAGGCCCTTTTCATCCGCGACACCCTCCGGCAGACCCGGATTCCGTTGTGGGTGCACGCCGTGGAGAGCGGGGAAGAAGCAATTGCATATATTTCGGGAAAAGGGAAATTCGCCGATCGCGAAAAGTACCCATTCCCGCTGTTGGTTTTATTGGATTTGAGAATGCCCGGAATCGGCGGATTTGGCGTACTTCGGTGGGTCGGGGCAAACCCGGCCGTGAAACAGAATTTAAATCTTGTGGTGCTCAGCGCCGCTCAGTCCTGCAAAGAGGTCGAGGTTGTCTATGAACTCGGCGCGCAGCTTTTCTGGTCAAAATCGGATTCCAATGCTCTTCAAGATCGGGTGCGCGTCTGGCACGAAACCTGGACTTCAAACAATCGGGAACAAGCGATGGCAAAAAATCTGATTTCGGTCAACTGACCGCCGGCCGATCTTCTAATATCTCCAAATCATCGCGGCGCGGACGCGAAAATCCGGGACGGCCTGCAGAGCCGTATTGTGAATGCTGATGGAATTGTCAACTTCAGGGGCGGATCCACACCAGCGAGCCGACGGGGACAAGATCAAACAACGGCAGGAGATCCTCACAGGACAGATGGAGACAGCCGCAGGAAGCCGGAGAACCGATAGTCAATTCGTCGCCTGTCCCGTGAATGTAGATGTAACGTGCGTGGGAATCCACGTTTCCGCCTTGATTCCAGCCGGGATCGAGTCCTTCCAGCCACAGGATGCGGCTGGTGATTGTTGCCTCGGGCTGGCCCTGCCAGGTGAAACCGACTGGGTGGCGGCTCTTGAAGACAGTGCCTGCGGGCCAGCCGCCGCCGAGTTTCTGGGCGATTCGATGCAGGCCGATCGGGGTGCGATTGGAGCCGGCCAGTTGGCCGATGCCGAACCTGGAAGTAGAGCAGCGGAATGAATTGACCAGTTGATATCCGCCGGGGCAGGGGACCTGTTGCGGCTTCGGTCTGTTTAGAAAAGCGCCCTCACCCCGTCCCTCTCCCATCGGATGGGAGAGGGTGCCCGAAGGGCGGGTGAGGGTTCGGGAGTGGGTATGGGAGAGGGAAGGGGTGAGGGTGCCTTCCTCTCGACTTTCGACTCCTTGGCG
>DASRKU010000448.1:0-5138 GCA_035648815.1 Verrucomicrobiia bacterium
GTATCCGGTGGCCGCGGCGTCCGGGGGGTTGGCCAGCCCGTGTTTCCATCCGTAATCGAGCAGAAATTTTGTTATGGAGCGGATGGGGACCGGGTCGGTTTTGCTCCCCAGCAAGCATGCTGTTTCGCACAGGCGCCCGCCCAGGCACACGTGGGAGGCGATCTCGGGCAATGGATTTCGTTGAAAGAGCAACTCAGAGGCTTCCTTGAATTGCCGGTCCGCTGTCAGCCCGAGCAGTTCGGCAATGGGAGTCTCCACCGGGCAGACCGTCGTGCAGTTGGGATTGGGACATTGAATGCAGCGGCTGGCCTGCTCGCTCGCGGTGGCCTCATCGTAAGGGCTGGCGGTCTGATGGAAATCCGATACACGGTTGGACGCGGATCGGCGGGGCGGATCGACCCTTTCCAGTTCGCTCCATGCATACTTGGCCTGAGAGCCTGGTCGCGGAACGTTATTCATAGTCAGTGGAATTCCTGGGTTCGCGATGTTGCGGCGTTTCCGTGGCTGGTGCTCAGAGCCAGCGAATCCTTCGGGCACAGGTCCACGCAATAACCGCAAGAGATGCATCGGAGCCTGTCAATCGCCCATTTTTTTTCCGCGCGATTGACCAGCAATGCCCCGGTCGGACATTTTTTCGCGCACACCGTGCAATAGACGCAGTTGTCCTTGGTGAACACCAGTTGGCCGCGAGACCCCGGGATCACCTTGCGCGGCTGAAAAGGGTATCGGGACGTGGGCGGCTTGGTGAGCGCCCATTTCAAAGCCAGCCGGCACATTTCGAAGTAGGCCATATCACCTTTCAGTACAACTGATGCAGGGATCAATCGTCAGCACCAGCACCGGCACATCCGCCAGTTCACAGCCCTGCAACACTTTTAAAACAGCCGGCAAATTGGCGAAGGTTGGCGTGCGGACGCGGAAGCGCTGCAGGTTCCGGGTCCCGTTTGCTTTGACGCAATAAACGACTTCTCCTCGAGGCTGCTCGGTGCGCATCGTCACCTCGCCGGACGGGTTGCCGGTCACCTTGATCTCAATTTCCCCGGCCGGAATTTTCGACATTGCCTTTCGGATCAAATCGATGGATTGGAGCAGCTCGTCGCAGCGGACCGCGCAGCGGGAGTAGGAATCGCCTTCGGTCCGCGTGATGGGTTCCACTTGCAGATCTGCGAATGCGGCGTAACCGAGCTGGCGCATGTCCTGGGCGACGCCGCTGCCCCGCAGCGTGGGCCCGACGCAGCCAAGGTCATAGGCCTCCTCGCGCGACAGCACGCCGACGCCGCAGAGGCGGGATTTGATCGAGCTATCGTTGATAAACACCTTGGTTATCCGGCGAATCTCCTGCTCGATCGTTTCCAGTTTCCGGAGCATGTCGCTAATTCCTGCCGCGTCGATATCCCGCCGCACGCCCCCGATTTTGCAGGACCCGAAGATCACCCGGCCTCCGGTGGTGGCTTCGATGATGTCGAGCACCTGCTCGCGCACGCGCCAGGAATGCATGAACAGGCTCTCAAAGCCCACAGCGTCCGCCATGAGCCCCAGCCAGAGCAGGTGGCTGTGGATGCGCGACAGCTCGCCCCAGACCGTCCGCAAATACAATGCGCGGGGCGGGACGGCGATGTTCATGATCGCCTCGATCGCCTGGCAATACGTTTGGCCGTGAATGAAACTGCAAATCCCGCAAATCCGTTCGGCGATGTACGTGAATTCGATGTAATCCTTCTTCTCCACGAGCTTTTCCAGCCCGCGATGAATGAAGCCGATGGAAGGCCGCGCTTCCAGGACCCGCTCGTCCTCGACCACCAGGTCCAGGTGGATGGGTTCGGGCAAGACCGGGTGTTGCGGGCCAAAGGGAATGACGGTGCGAGCCATACAAAATCAACTCAAGTCGGTGTTCCTGCCACGGGAGCGGTCCCTGCGGGCAGCGGGGTGGATGCAGCCGTTGCGGGTTGGGCCGCCGGAGCTTTCGTGCTGCCGAACGGATACTTCACAGCGGTCTTGTAAAAATTTCCCTTAAAATCAACTGACATGCCCTCGACTTGAATATTGAACAAGTCGTGCAGTTCGTTTTCGTAGAGAAAACTGCAGGCGTAGATGGAACTGATGCTCGGGATTCGCGCTTCGGCCGCGGGGACATGGAATCGCAGGTTCGCCAGGCTGTTCTTCAAATCAAAACTGTAGGTCATTTCGACCTGCTCGGGCAGCCGGGTCGCCCCGATTTGCACCAGGCGATATCCTTTGGCCCGCATTCCCCGGACCCGATCCAGCAATGTTTCCAGGGGGATGATTTCGAGAGTTTGTTCCTGATTCATGAACGCGCCTTTTGCTTCTTCTCCAGGGCCGCGAGCGCCTGAACCACGCCGTCGATGATGGCTTCCGGGCGAGCCGCGCATCCCGGCACATACACATCTACGGGAATCACCGAATCCACTCCGCCGGAGACGTTGTAACAATCCTTGAAAATGCCGCCGGTGGACGCGCACGCCCCGACGGCGACGACCACTTTGGGCTCGGGCATCTGCTCATAAATATTCCGGATGACGGGGTTGCTTTGTTCGTTGACGGCGCCGGTGACGAGAAAAATATCGGCATGCTTGGGGTTGCCCGTGTTCACGACCCCGAGGCGCTCGACGTCGAACAGCGGGGTCAGGCAGGCCAGCGTCTCGATGTCGCACCCATTGCAGCTCGATGCGTCGTAATGGATGATCCACGGAGATTTGGAAAAGCTGGACATAATCAGTTCTTTTGCACCGGCTCAACGGCGCTGGTGGCGGGAGCAACCGCGTTAATCGCCAGGGGGGCGACATTCACGGCGGGTTGCGAGGTCGACGGCGTGGTGCGGAGCAGGGACAGAACGAGGATATTGCCAAAACCGAACACCGCCGCCACTGCCCAGGCGCTGCGCAGTGCCGTCTGCCACTTGAGGCGCGCGAAGACGTTGTCCACTAAAATGATCAGCAGGAACGCCATCAGCGAGACGGCCACACCCAGCGCCGGGACGGATGCAAAAAACAAATAGACCCACCCGAGCAGGAACACGGTCTCATACCAATGCGCGATTTCGATCATCGCGAGGGTCCGACCCGAAAATTCGGTCGTAATCCCCTGCACGAGTTCCTGGTGGGCGTGATGCGAGCAGGACAGGTCAAAGGGCGATTTGCGGAACTTGATCTCCAGCGTGTACAGGAAGCCCAGGAAGATTCCCGGCAACACCAGGACCAGCAATGTCGGGTGGCTGGCGATGTCCTGGATGTTGAAACTTTTTGTCGTCATGTACATCCCGATTGCCGTCAGCAGGATCATGGGTTCGTAGGCCATCATCTGGATGAGTTCGCGCTGCGCCCCGATGAAGCTGTAGGGCGAACTCGCCTTGAAAGCGCCCAGGACAAAGAAAATAGCCGCCAATGTGAGTGCAAAAATGACCAGCAAAAGGTCCAGCCCGGCAAAGAACAGCGCCCCGGTAAAGATCACCAGCAACAGGAAGAACAGGATGTAATAATTTTGCGATCGTCGAACAACGATGTTTTCCTTCTGCCAAAGCTTCAGCACGTCATAAAAGGGCTGGAACACCGGCGGCCCCAGGCGCGACTGCATCCGCGCCGAAATGCGGCGGTCCCATCCCGCCAGCAATCCTCCGACGATCGGGCCGGCGACCAAATAAACAATAATGCGCAACCAGATGCTCATAAACATGCCTGTAAAATCATTGTCGCCAGAAGCACCGCGCAACAGAGCACGCCCCAACGGGACAGCCAGCCTTCATCCAGCACGCTGTGCAGGTAGTAATTCTGCAGGGCAACATCCTGGACCTGGTTTGCAGAGCCCGTAAACCGGAGGCCGCCCTGAAGGTTGGCTCCTCCCAGGTAAGCGTCCACCACCTTCACTCCCCGGCCGTAGTTAAGGAAAGCCAGCGGAAACAAGAGAATGAACCCCATCATGATGGTCATGATCAGCAGATTGCCGTCGCCCAGCGAGGCGCCGTGGCCGTAAACACCCACAACAAAGGGCACAATGAACCGGGATGAAATCAGAGGGAAGAACAGGCAGGTCAGGAACGTGGCCAATGCCAGCCCATACAGCGCAATTGTTTCGCCCAGCACCAATTCCTTGTGCACGCGTTGCGGCGGGCTGGTGACCTGGAGCAATTTCCCCATCCATTTCACCCAAAAAAACAAAGTGGCCGAACTGCCAAACACAACGAAGACCGACAACAGCGGAGAGGCATCCACCACCGCCTTGAGCACCGCCCATTTGCTGATCAACATGCCGAACGGGGCCAGAAACATGCCGGCCATCCCGATCAACATCATCACCCCAAGACGCGGCATGTTCATCACCAACCCCGACATGTCTTCGATATCCCGGCTGTGCAGCTTGTGCTCGACCGCTCCGACGCACAGGAACAACAAACACTTGGCGACAGCGTGAAACACGATCAGCAGAATGCCCGCCCAAACGGCAGCGGCCGTTCCAATCCCGCCGCACAGCACGATCAGGCCAAGATTCCCAATCGTCGACCACGCCAAAACTCTCTTGGCATCGCTGGAGGTAATCGCCGCCAGCGAGGCGATGACAAAGGTGATGCCGCCGACGATGCCGACCAGCAGTCCCACCGTCGTGCCGGTCACCACCGGAGCCAGGCGCAGGACCAGGTAGACGCCCGCCTTGACCATTGTGCTGGAATGGAGCAGCGCCGAGACGGGTGTCGGCGCCACCATAGCTCCCAAAAGCCAGCTTGAAAACGGAAGCTGGGCGGACTTGGTGATGCCTGCGAAACAAAGCAGGGCAGCAGGCAAGAGCACGACAGCCTTGTCTGAGGTGTGAATGAGGGTCTGCAACTCAATGCTGCCGGATTTGTAATGAAACCACACGATGGCCAGGGCAAATGCAAACCCTCCCGCCAAATTCATGACCAGGGCTTTCAACGCGTTTTGCCGCGCTTCCTGGGTCCGTGTGTAGCCAATGAGCAGGAATGAGCATACGGTCGTGATCTCCCAGAACAGAAAAAGCCAGACCAGGTTGTTCGAGAAAATCAGGCCGAACATCGCCCCCATGAATATAAATAACAGGGCGAAAAACGCAGGGCGCCGATCCGCAACCTCGGGGTGTGCCGATTCGTGGTATTCGCGCATGTACCCCAG
>DASRKU010000449.1:0-4663 GCA_035648815.1 Verrucomicrobiia bacterium
GCTTGCGGGGCACCATTGCCCTGGTCCTGCAAAAGCACTTCGGGGCGCCGTTCGTGGCGTAAGTCAGAAACGCAATTAAAACCCTCACCCCAGCCCTGCTCCCATCCGCCTTCGCTAAAGCTACGGCGGACAGGTCGGATGGGAGAGGGTCAGGGTGAGGGTTTTTCCTCTTTTTGATTTCGGACAGAACAACCGCGTCCAGCTCAAAATCCGACCGAGGAACCGACAAACTCTGACATTTTTGTCTGGACACCAAATGTAAAGTTCCGATATAGTTCGAGTCGCCAACTAAAGCCGCTGCCAAACCCGGCCATTGTGCGCAAAATTGATTTAACGAATTTCCAGGTTGCCACGAGCGAGACGGCCCGGGACATCAATCGCCGCATCATGCTCAACCTGGTGCGAAAGCATCAGCCCGTTTCGCGCGCCGATCTCGCCCGCCATTCCGGACTGCAACGCAGCACCGTTTCGGCAATCGCCGAACAACTCCTGGAGCAAAACTGGCTCAAGGAAGGCGCCGTCGGCCAATCCCAGCGCGGGCGCAAACCCCGCTTCCTGCACCTCAACGCCCAACGCGCCGGACTCTTCGGCATCAATGTCCGGCCCGGCATCACCTACATGGCCCTGGCAAATCTCAACGGCGAATTCCTGGCCCAGGACACCATCCCCACCCCTGTGCAGTTCAGTCAGTTCATCGACGAAGTCAGCCAGCGCATCCAATCCCTCAAAACAACCTACCCCGAATTTTCCTACGAAGGCATCGGCGTGAGCCTTCCGGGACGAATGGACATGGCCTCGGGCAGGGTGGTGTTCTCCCCCAACCTGGGCTGGGAAAAGGAGGATCTCAAAACCAGCCTGGAATCGGCCACCGGCCTCCCGGTTGAATTGGAAAATGAGGCGAATACCTGCGCGCTTTCCGAGTTCTGGTTTGGCCGGGAAACAGAGGGTGTCAGCAACCTCGTTGCCGTCGCTGTGTCCGAAGGCATCGGCACAGGAATCATTCTCAATGGCCAATTGGTGCGCGGTCCCTTCGGCTTGACCGGGGAATTCGGCCACGTGTCCCTGGTGGAAGACGGGCTGCGGTGCAGTTGCGGCAACCGCGGCTGCTGGGAAATGTACGCGTCCAACTGGGCCGCGCTGCGTTACTTTGCCGAGGCCAATGCTTCCGACAGCAAACGGGGCCGCGATCAGCATCCGTCCCGATTTGTCCATGCCTTTGAAGAACTGCTGCGACTGGCCGAACAGGGAGACCTGGGCGCCGGAGCGGCATTGGATCAAATGGCTCACTATTTGGGATTGGGAATCGCCCTTCTGGTCAACGGGCTGGCACCAGACGTGATCGTGGTCGTGGGAGAGGTCACGCGGGCATGGGACAGGGTAGGGCCGATTATCAGCGAAACTGTCAAGCGCCACTCGTTTTCACAAGCGACGACCCGCATTATCGCAAGCGGGCCCGCCCCACTGCCACGCCTGCGGGGCATCATCGCCCTCATGCTGCAAAAACGATTCGGCGCACCCTCAATCGCATGAACGATAGCAAATCCAGCCCCGGTTCGTTGCGGCCTCAAACAAATCGAGCTCCCGGCCGCTCCCTGGCGGCCCCCAATTCCCGAAACGGAAACATCGGGTTGATGGAACGCTCAGGCAAGGATGCCGGGGCCGGACCTCGACCAGGGAACCCTGGCGGGGTCGACACCAAAATCGGGCAGACGATCGATTACATGTTGCAGCACCTGAACGAGCAGGTGCAGGTGGCGAAACTGGCGTCCCTGGTGAACATTTCGCCGTCGCATTTTTTCGCGCTGTTCAAGCGACGCACAGGGTGCGCGCCCATCGATTTTTTCATCCGGCTTCGGATGCAGCATGCCTGTCAATTGCTCGACGGCACGGCGCTGAATGTGAAGGAAGTGGCCGCAGTGCTGGGGTATGACGATCCGTTCTACTTTTCGCGGACGTTTAAAGCAATCAACCAGGTCGCGCCCAGCGAATACCGGATGATGCCTCGAAAGATGAAGAATTCGGTGAAGCACGCCGCGCTTCTTCGCGATACTGGCACGGCAACCAAGTTGGATATCATAGGATTGTCCATGCAAAAGGTAGTTTAGTCCATGGCCAAAACTAAATAGAAACGTTAAAAATTTCGGTTACACGGCAACCAACCACGAAACTAGCACCCAACTATGAAAACTTACGTGAAAAAATCGTCAGGAATTCTCGCCGCATTGGCCGTGGCGGGAATGTGCCTGACAGCAAAAGCCGACCTCGTCGGCGGCTCGTACACCACAGGCACGACGCAACCCTCTGCCTGGGACCAGATTGGCGGACAGAATCCATTCTGGAGCTCGGTCACGAACGCCAATCCCAGTTCAGCCTGGGGAGCCAGCCAGGCAGCGAACATCAACAATTCGGACAAAATTGTGCCCGGAGCCGCTTATTACGTGCTCGGCGAAACGATGTTCCTGCCGTCGCAGCGATACACGCTCACGGGCATTTCCGTGCTGTGGGGCGGCGTGGCTCCGGCAAGCATCAACCAAATCCATTTGTTCGACGTCACGGCTTCCATGAAGTCCGGAGACGGTACGAGCATAACGAATGGGGGCGGTGCGATGTATGATATCACGGGCGATCTTTTGGGAAACGGGAACGGGATTACCTTCACGAATAACGGTCAACCTACCGCCACCAACCAGCTCATTTTCACCCTGGCCAACGGTCCCATTGGCAATGATGCCAGTATCGTGGTTGGCGATGGCCATGTTTACGCGCTGGAATTCTGGACGCCTTCGGCAGCTCCGCTCGGCGTCGATTGGGGCCGCCTCGGGGCCAACGTCAATGATGCCGGCCTCACGGGCGATTCATTCATGGGTGGTGGAGAATTCACCAACCGTGTCACCATCGCCGCCGCGGGTAACGGCGGCAATCCCCGCAATTACATCCTGGCGCTGTTCGGCACAACCACCTCCAACCCCATCACGATCAGCAGCAATGCGCCTCCGGGACTCACGAATTTCCTGGTGGATACCTTCCCTTCGGCCACCTACTCCGGCGGCAGCATCAGCACCGTCTGGTCCAACTGGTTCGGAACGGCTGTTGTGAATCCCACCGGTGTCACCTGGAGCTCGACCGATGCTTACGGCGCCGGCAACTCGGGCTCGATGCAGATCAATGCCAATTTCGATGGCGGCACCAGCCAATACGCCGTCTTCAACGGATTCAACGGCAACGGCACCGGCACCAGCCCCGCCCTCAATGGCAAAAAACTGTTGCGCTTCGAAGCCGACGTGAAATTCGCTTCGGGCTCAGCCACCACGGTCAACGGCACCACCGTCAATTACGGCCACTTGCAGTTCGGAACGGTCACCAACGGCACAGGCGGCGATTATTTCGGATCCAAGGAAGTCGCTGTGAACGATAATAGTTGGAACCATATCGTACTGCCGTTTAATTCCACGCTCGACACCAACCTGCAATCGATTCCAGACGTGATCGCGCACATCGATGGCAACTGGTACACGGGCAGCCCGATGAGCGGCTCATCGACGTTGAACGTAGACAATGTGAGGTTCTCGGGATTCTCCAGTGTGGTTGCGCCTCCTCCGACGATGCTCAGCCTGACACCCGCCACGCCGGCCCTGCGCATCCTGACTCCGAGCACGGGACGCGAGAACATCGGGACGCTTTCCACCACGATGAGCTGGCTGGCGCCATTCGGTGGATACCCAGTCTCCTACTCGTTCTTCCTCACCAACTTCCCGGCGACCAACGCCCTGTACGACTTCCGCCTGTTCTTTGTGCCGATTGCGTCTCTGCGGACGGATTACGGCGGGAACTGGTACCAGAACACGTTCTTTGATAACGACACAACGAATTTGGCGGGCCTTCGCCTTTCGGCGACAGGCACCAACTACGTGGCGCAATTCATCTACAAGATCAACACGGCGCCCGGATTCCCGAACAACATCCAGGCCGAGATCCTGCCCGCAACTATGAAAGGCAAGTGGACTCTGACCTTCAACAATGCCACGACGGCGATTATCACGCCTCCGGCTGGGACTGGCACCAACTTCAGCCTCTCGTTTGACACATCGGCATTCGCGGGTGATGTAGCCCTTGTCTTCAGCGCGGTGGCCAACAACACCGCATCGGAATACCTGCCGGTGGATATTACCGAAGCTCACTTCGGGGCCGGGCTGGTGGATGATGTCTTCGCCAACGACCTCTCGATCGACACGTCCGGCACGTGGGCGATTAAAGCGGACGTGCCGAACTCAATATGGCTGACGGGACTGCATCCTAAGTACTGGGTGAACTGGAAATTCCCGGATACGGGTTACGCCCTCGTGGAGAGCACGAATGTCGGCAATCCGGCCTCATGGCTCGTGGTATCCAACCTGCCGGCGGGAAATCCGCTGGATGTGCGGTTGCTTGGGAGCCAGCGTTGGGCGCTGCTCGCAACCAACCATGTGCCGACTGGGAATGTGCAGAAGCTGTTCTTTGCGCTGCGCGCTTCTCAATAGCCGTTCACAACAATCGCCACACGCCACGCTTATGAAGCTTGGAAAAAGGGTTTTGCCGGTTGCGTGGGCGGTCGTTCTGCTGGTGGCGGGGTGTGGCAAGCACACCCCGCCTCCTGCTTCGACTTCAGACGCAGTCGTTCCGAACG
>DASRKU010000450.1:0-7960 GCA_035648815.1 Verrucomicrobiia bacterium
AGGGACTCCAGCACGTAACGAGAGGCTAAGCGCCCGGAATACATGGCCAGGTAAACCCCCGCGGAAAACACCGGGTCCATAAAACCGGCTGCATCCCCGACCCGCAGCAGGCGCGGGCCGGCCAGGCGCCGATTGTAATAAGAAAAGTCGGTGGTGGTTTGCAGGACGTTCAGCAGCTTCGCCCCCACCATCCTTCCGCGCATCTCGGCGCTCCCATCGCAGATCCGCGTGAAGGCTTCGTCCGGACTCAGCCTGGATTTGGCGAACTCTTCCTGGTCCATCACACAGCCAACGCTGACTTTGGCCGGTGATAACGGAATCAGCCAAAACCATTTGTCCTGCAGCCGCACGACGACGATATCGCCGGCCTTGGGACCTTCGTCCATTCTGACGTTTTCGAAATGTCCGAACACCGCGATTTTTTTCAGGGTTGGATGCACGATTCGCAGACCCTCGGTGTTGCCGGTGACGTTCGCACGCCCGCTGGCGTCAATCAGGAAGGATCCCTTGAACTGGGTGGATTCGCCCTGGTCGCTTCGCGCATGCACCGTTACATCGCTGTCCTCGGCGGCGACTCGAGTCACCATCCAGCCCTCGCGCGTTTCGGTTCCGCATCCCGCAGCGTGTTTTAAAAGCAACTGATCGAACGAGGCGCGTTCCACTTGAAAGGCCATGGGATGCCGGGTATAGCGCCCGTTGCGAAACGTGAGCTTGAGGGATTTGCTGGAATTGCCCGCGTGGAATTGCGCGCCAAACTTCCTGGTGAACCCCGCGGCTTCCAGCGCCGGGAGCACTCCCATTTCCTCAAAAATCCGGTGGTTATACGGCAACAGCGATTCGCCGATGTGAAATCGCGGAAACCGTTCTTTCTCGAGCAGGAGCACCCGTTTTCCGCTCCGCGAGAGATATGTCGCGGCTGTGCTGCCGCCGGGACCGCCGCCAATAATGATGGCGTCGTAAACAGTCTGGGACATGACTATAAAGAACCCCAAAACGGATCAACGGGCAAGTCTCGCGTGAGTGTGATTTGGATTGACGGTCAAATCAGACCGGTTGGGCTCACGCGAAGCCGGGAAGCCGCGAAGCCCAGGATGGGATGTGGAGGAACTATCAGAAATCGTTGTCGAGGTGCTATGCAGCTCCCGATCTCTTAATTCGAACGAATATAATCGTCCGCATCAATGACAGTGCTGTCATCAAATCGGCGGTTCGGTCCCGCCGAGCGGATCAGAACGCCGGTATCAGAAAAGTAGATTCTCAGCGGGGTTGACCAGGGGTCGATAAATTCACCTTTTTCATTGACCGGAATCTTATTGCCGACGATGACAATAACATTCTTATTGTTATGTCCGAGCAGGGCGTTGGCGACTTCGAGATTGCCCCCGACGGGATAGGAGCCGACCCGCTCCTTGTATTTCTGCAGGGCGAAAAAGAGGCTGTCGACATCTTCGTTGAATTTGGATGTCTGGGCGTTTACGCGCAGGGTATTCAGGGCGTGTCCCGCCCAAAGGATTCCTACTGCCAGGGTCACGACCCCGATAACGATTAACATCTTCCTCATGCCGAGGATTGAGCAGGTGAAGTACCAACCGAACGCTTCGAGGCGGGGGGCGCTGCGGTGCTGGAGCGCACGATCAATTCCGCGGGCAGGCGCTTTGATTCGGCGGGCTGGCTTCGGAGGATCTGGAGCATGGCTTCCACCGCCGCGATTCCAAGGCGGAATTTGGGCTGGCGCACAGTCGTGAGAGGCACCCGAAAATACTTGCTCGTCAGTATGTTGCCGAACCCGACGATGGAGAGGTCTTCAGGAATTCGAATTCCTTGGTCCAGCAGCGCATTGGCGCATCCGACCGCGACCATGTCGTTGGTTGCCTGGATCGCCGTGGCATCGCAGGATTCACTCAGCATCTGCATCGCGACTTTTGCGCCGTCCTCCACCGTGCCGCCCGCTTGAAATACCAGGTCATCATCGACGTCCATTCCCGCTTCGCGGAGGGCGCGACGGTATCCTTCCAATCGTTCCTGGGACCAGGGTGCGGCGGCGGGTCCGCAAAGGAATGCGATCCGTTTGTGACCCAGCGCCAGGAGGTGTTGCGTCGCGGCGTAGCTGGCCAGCAAGTCGTCCACCTGGACGCTCAGGAAATGGCTGCAGAATTTTGCCGGGGGCCCCAGCAATACGGCGGGCGTATGGCGAACAAGCAATTCCTGGTAAATGCGCGCTTCCGGATCAATGCGGTACACAGGCGAAATGAATATTCCGTCCACTCGCCGGGACAGCAGGCGGCGGATGCAGGCCTCCTCCCGCTCCGTGCTGTTCAAGGTGTGCATGAACAGCAGGTCGTAGCCGAGTTCATGCGCGCGTTCTTCAATCGCGAGCACCACGCGGGCGAAAATCGGATCCGTGAACGAGGACAGCACCAGCCCAAAAACTTTCGTCGTCCGCGTCCGCAGCCCCTGGGCCGTGCAATCCGGCACGTACCCCATTTGCTGGGCGAGCTCTTTCAAGCGCAGTTTTGTGGCCAGTGAGACGTCGGGCTCATCCCGCAACGCCTTGGATACGGTCATTATCGAAACACTTGCCCGTTCAGCGATGTCTTTAAGTCGAACCATGAATTCTTCCTCTTCTACAGATTTGCTCCGCGCCAGTGCAGCTTGACGCGTAGAGATTCAAAAAAGGAGCTGCCTTCCAGGTGCAGGAGACGGACGGTCTGCTTGCTGCGCCGAATCTCAATCCGGTCGCCTGCAGCCAATTCCGCCACCAGTTGTCCGTCCGCGCTGAGAATAGTACTCGGTTTCGAATTCAGCACCTCGACGGAAATCCGCGAGGAAAGCGGCAGGACCAGAGATCGATTGGACAGGGTATGGGGACAAATAGGGGTGATTTGGAAAACCTCGGCGGTCGGATATACCACAGCACCTCCCGCAGCCAGCGAATACGCGGTCGATCCCGTCGGAGAACTCACGATCAAACCGTCGCACCGATACCGTGTCAATGGCTCATCGTCGACGCTGACGCGGAGTTCGATCAGGCGCGAGGCGATGCCGCGGCTGATCACGAGATCATTGAGGGCTGTTTGCCGGACCCGTTCTCCGGCGCAGCGGGCGTGGGCCTCGATCAGCACGCGCGGTTCGAATGTGAATTCGCCGTCCCAAACATGTTGCAGTGCCCCGGTCAGGGAGGCCGAAGACACAGCCGTGAGAAAACCGAGTCCCCCGATGTTAATGCCCAGGATGGGTGTTTGGGATCCCGCAATTTCGCGGGCGACGCGCAACAGGGTTCCATCGCCGCCGAACACAAGCACCAGGTCCACCTGCCGCGCCAGGGCCGCCGCATCGGGCGCCACTCGCTCCCGGAGCCGGCACAGGCGCGCCGTATCGGCATCGCACCAAACCTCGCGTTTGGCGCTCCGCACGAGGCGCGCGGCGTTGTTCACCGCTTCGGCGCAGGATACCTTCTCGGAGTTGCCGACCAGGCCAACGCGTTTGATTTTATCAGCGAGTTTTTTCAATCAGCACCAGGAATTCCTTGTTGCCGGCCGGGCCGAGCAGGGGAGACTCTTCGGCCCTCCGCCAGGTCATGCCCAGGGTTTGGGTGACGAACTCCTCCAGCTCGCGCAGGATGCGCTTGTGGATTTCGGGATCCGTTATCACACCTTCGCCTTTGTCAGCCTCGGCTTTGCCGGCTTCAAATTGCGGTTTGATGAGCGCAAGGATCTTACCTGAGGGCTGCAACAATGCAACGGCAGCCGGCAGGATTTTGCGCAGGGAAATGAACGAGCAATCCACCACTGCCAGGTCCATGGGCACGAACGGTTGCTCGAACCGGTCGGGAGTGAGATCGCGCGCATTGGTTTTTTCCATGACGATGACGCGCGGGTCCTGGCGCAGCTTCCATGCAAGCTGACCGGTGCCGACATCGACGGCGACAACTTTTGCGGCTCCGTGTTGCAGGAGGCAATCAGTGAAGCCGCCGGTCGAGGCGCCAATATCGATGGCCCTCTGGCCCTCCACGCGCAACTGGAAGTGGCGCAGGCCGTGTTCGAGCTTGTAGCCGCCGCGGCTGACGAATTTTTCCGGGGCCAGTATTGTGAGTTCATCATCCGGTTTGACCGGGTCGCTCGGTTTTCGGGCCAGTTGGCCATTAACCTGCACCGATCCGGCCATGATGGCGCGTTTGGCTCTCTCGCGGCTGTCGCACAGTCCACGCTCGACGAGGCTTTGGTCCAAACGGCTCATGGAAGGAATCTACCAAAACAACTTCAACTTTTCACGCCCGGGCGGCTTCGGTCCTGGCTACTCCGGCTTGGCTGTCACCGAATGCATCCGCGCCTGGGTCTCACGATAACTATGAAAGAACAGGGTATTGTCGGCGATGGCCTTTTCGATCAATTGCTTGAGCAGGAACAGTTCGGAGCTGTTGATGACGGCATGCACGCTATGCTGGAAGGCTTGCAGGGGAGTGAATGTCTGAAACGACTCGCCAAACAGTATCACCGTGGCATGGCGCCGCTGCCCGATGGGCATGGATTGCAGCGATTTGAGGGTGAGATTCTCAGCGATATTGTTGGCCGCAAAGAGCTCCTCGACAATGACGACCTGGTAGCGGATCTGGCTGAACCGGACCAGAAAATCGCCATGAGTGGCGGCGGTATGGACCTTGTAACCCAGCTCGACCAGCGCTGACTTGGCCGCTTCGAGCCATTCCGGAGTGGAAAAGGCAAGCAACGCCGGTTTGTCGCTGGTGCTGACGAATTCGAACCTGTCGCCCATAGGCTACTTTATTTTGAGCGCCGCGGGAATGGCTGTTGCCGCGGCGAACTCCTGGCTGCTTTTCATGCGCAGCGAGGCAATGTTGGTGGTGGATTCCCCCCGTGATTTCTTGACGTTGTCGATGCCGCGCGTGACGGGGCCGCGTTTGCTGCAATACAGAAAGGCGGTTTCCTCGCTGATCATGCCCGACTCGTATGCTTGCAGAACCGAATGGTCGAATGTGCACCAGCCAAACGGCTGGCTGGCTTCGATGATTTCGTAAAAACTCTTTCCCTCGCTCTCACCCAGCCGGATGGATTCCTGCGTGCGAAGGTTGGAACCCATGATCTCCAGCAGCGCGTAACGCCCGCCATCGACCTTGGGGACGAGGCGCTGGCTGAGAATCCATCGCAGCGTGTCCGCCAGCCGGGCGCGGATTTGCTCCTGCTCGTCGGGCTCGAACATTCCCAGGATGCGGTTCATGGTTTGCCCCGCGTCAATCGTGTGAAGCGTGCTCAACACCAGGTGGCCGGTCTCCGCCGCGCTCAAGGCGATGCGGACCGTCTCCCGGTCGCGCATTTCACCCACCAGGATGACCTTGGGCGCCTGGCGCAATGCCGCGCGCAGACCATTGGAAAAGGTGTCGAAATCCGTGCCCAGCTCGCGCTGATTGAACGTGGCCATGTGATGCGGATGCACAAATTCGACGGGGTCCTCCAGGGTGATGACGTGCACTGGCCTCGTTTGGTTGATCTCGTTCAGAATGGCCGCCAGCGTGGTGGATTTGCCCGATCCCGTCGCTCCGGTCACAAGCACGAGGCCCGTCTTTTCGGTGGGGATCTGGTGCACAATATCCGGAAACTGCAGCGCCTCCAGTGTCGGAATTTCCGTATTCAGCTTCCGGCACACGATCGAGTAGTTGCCGCGCTGGGAGAAGATGTTGATGCGGAAGCGGGCCTTCTCGGTGAGTGTATAGGCCGTGTCGCACGAGCCTCGCCGCAGGAGATCCTCAATGTGCCATTGGTTTTCCCCGATCAGGTTCAGCGCCAGCATTTCCGTCTGGAAAGGCGTCAGCTTTTCAATCGGCGGATCAAAAGTCACCGGTTTTAATTCACCAAACGACTCCACCTGCAACGGTTTGTCGACCGTGAAGAGGAGGTCGGAGACTTCCGGCTGGGATTCCAGCATTGTATTTAGAACATGATCAAGCTCGGGACGGCGCATACATTAAGCATCCTCATCTTCAGGGGGGTGTGCCAGGAACGGGCGAAATTTCTTCTTGTCCAGACTTTTGTCGTAGGCTTCCTCCGGCGAAATGCGCTTCATGCGCAGGTGTTCCATGATGGAATCATCGAGAGGCTGGTTTCCGAGTTTCTTACCCACCTGGATCATGCCGGGAATCTGGTGTGTCTTGCCTTCGCGAACCAGGTTGGCAATGGCGGTCGTGAATACGAGGACTTCCAAAGCGGCGATGCGCCCCTTTTTGTCAATACGCTTGAAAAGGTTCTGGGCCACGACGCCTTTGAGCGCCTCGGAGAGAGTCGCGCGAATCTTATTTTGCTGTTCCGCGGGGAATACGTCGATGATGCGGTCCACCGTTTTTGCGGCGCTGGGCGTGTGCAATGTCCCCAGGACCAGGTGACCTGTGCTCGCGGCAATGAGCGCCAGTTCGATCGTTTCCAGGTCGCGCAATTCGCCCACCAGGATCACATCGGGATCCTCGCGCAGCGCGCCACGCAGGGCGGAGGCGAAACTTTTGGTGTGAATCCCCACTTCGCGGTGATTGATCAGGCAGTTCTTGCTTTCGTGGACGAATTCGATGGGGTCTTCCACCGTGATCACATGGTCCCGGCGGTTCTTGTTGACGTAATCCACCATCGCGGCCAGTGTCGTTGACTTGCCCGAGCCTGTCGGCCCGGTGATAACCACAAGCCCGCGATGCAGCATCGCAAATTTCTTCAGCACGGCGGGCAGCGGGGCGTCAAATTTCTCGAAATCTTCAAAGGAGAGCACCCGGCTTGGGATCTGACGGAACACGGCGGCGATTCCGTTTTTCTGGTTGAAAAAGTTCGCGCGGAACCGGGAGATGTTCGGGATTTCATACCCAAAATCCACATCCCCTGTTTCCTCGAACGTTTTCACCTTGTACTCCGGAGCGATTTCGTACAGCATCGTTTTGAGCTCGTCGCCGTCCAGGGGTGGATGGTCCACGCGCTGCAGCTCGCCATTGATTCTGAGCATGGGATTGTTCCCCGACGAGAGGTGCAGGTCGGACGCCTTTTGCTCAAACATCAAGTTGAAGAATGCATCGATCTTCGCCATAGGTTTTGTATGATCCAGGCCCGTATTAGCTAAATCCGCACCACTCGACAAGAAGTGAACCGCATCCTTGAAATTATTGCCCGCGCGGCGGGAGAAGACGGCGTTCTCTCCTTCGCTCAGTTCATGGATCTCGCGCTCTATTGTCCCGTTTATGGATATTACGAGAAGGAAGCAGACAATTTGGGAGGCGGCGGGGATTTTATTACCAGCGTGAGCGTCGGAGATGTTTTTGGCGAGTTGCTCGCATTTCAATTTTCCGAATGGATTGGCGACGCAGCGGGCCGGAATCGCAAAGCCATTATTGTCGAAGCAGGAGCCCATCGCGGGCAGCTGGCCAAAGATATTTTGACGCATTTGCGCCTCCGGCAGCCCGCGCTGTATGAGGCGTTGGAGTACGTGATCGTCGAGCCTTCCGCCCGGCGCAAAGATTGGCAACGAGAGACGCTCGGCGGCTTTGAAAACAAAGCGCGATGGATTTCGAGTTTGGAATCCTTTGGTGAGCGCGCGATTGATGGAATTATTTTCTCCAACGAGCTGTTGGACTCGATGCCGGTGCACCGGTTTGGCTGGGACGCCGCCAAAAAGGAATGGTTCGAATGGGGTGTGGCTGTTCGCGCCGAGCGCGTGGTCTGGACAAAACTCCCGGTCCCGGACTTTCGACCTGAAGTTCCGTCGGCGCTGCTGGACGTCCTGCCCGAGGGGTTCACGATTGAAGTTTGTCCGGCGGCCAAGGAATGGTGGAGCAAAGCTGCGCGCGCCCTCGGCTCAGGCAGGCTGCTGACGCTGGACTACGGGCTGGTGTCGGATGAATTGTTCGCGCCGGAGCGCAAGGAGGGAACATTGCGGGCCTATCGCAAGCACCACCTGTGCGATGACGTTCTTTCCAATC
>DASRKU010000451.1:0-19342 GCA_035648815.1 Verrucomicrobiia bacterium
CCGAAGGGCGGGTGAGGGTTCGGGAGTGGGTGTGGGAGAGGGACGGGGTGAGGGTTTTTTGGCCCCTTATCCGTGTCCATCCGTGGTTAAAAACCATTACCACATTTCCACGGGTCCCTTGGGAACGGGGATCTGATTGCGCTGCTGGAGCGCGGGGTCCTGCATGAACGAAGCGACCATTGGCTGGGGACGAAAACGCGGCATTAGCTCACCGGTGGAATCCAGGAAACGGGAGCGCCACTGGATGTATCTTTCAAGGATTTCCAGAAATTCAGCGCGTGAGGAAACCCGGACAACCTGTTTGTTAAACTCAGCCGCCGGTCCAAACCGGCGCGAATGCCATGGCCCGACCTTGCGGAACATCCGGCAACCCAGGTCCTCGCCGAATATTTCGACCATCAAGTCCAGGTGCCGGCACATGACCCTCACCCGCTCAGCGAACGACGCTTCGGGCAGCAATTCCCCGCCCGACGTCCGCAGGTAATGCGCCGTCCTCCGGAAAATCCACGGATCGTAAAACGCCCCGCGGCCGATGCTGACACCCGCGCAGCCGGTTCGCTGGAGCATCGCAGCGGCGGCTTCGGGCGTCGTCACATCGCCGTTGCCGATCACCGGAATGGATGTGACGGCCTGCACGACGGCGGCAATGCCATTGAGATTGACCGATCCACCGAAGCCCTGCTGTCGCGTCCGGCCGTGAACGAAAATCGCCGCGACACCCACGTCAGCCAGCGTCCGTGCCAGGTCCGGCGCGGTGATATTTTCGTCGTCCCACCCAAGCCGCATCTTGGCCGTGACGGGAATCCTGACGGAAGAAACGATCGTCCGGACCAGATGGGCTGTCTTGGCGAGGTCGGTCATCATGGCGGATCCGCCGCCCACGCGGCATACCTTGGCGACCGGGCAGCCCATGTTGATGTCCACCGCTGCCACTCCCAGGGATTCCACGAACACGGCCGCGTCGCGCATTTCTTCGGGAACGGAGCCAAAGAGCTGGACGGCGAGCGGGCGATCCGACGGGCTGGTCTCGATGAGTTTGAGGGCTTTGGTTCTTTTTTCCAGGAGTGATCGGGCGTTGACCAAGTCCGTGGTCGCCAGGCCGGTGCCGCCGAGCTCGCGCACGACCAGCCGAAAAGGCAGGTTGGTATACCCTGCCAGGGGCGAAAGAAACAGATTGGAACTTAATTCCAGGGAACCAATGCGCACGGGACAGGTTAACTGTGATCCAAACATTGAACAACGCTAGAATCAGAACGAACCCTCACCCCGTCCCTCTCCCATCGGATGGGAGAGGGTGGCCGAAGGCCGGGTGAGGGTTTGGGAGTGGGCTTGGGAGAGGGACGGGGTGAGGGCGTTTCGGTTTGGGCAACACGCTTTCGAAGGGCTGGTGTTAAATGGTGTTGCAGTCGCTGGAACTGAAGCGGTAATCTTAACGACAATTCTCGATGATCGAGTGGAACATTCAGTCCCGTGCTCATGGATGCGAAGCGTGCGGCAAGTTGTTTGCCGACCAGGAGGCGTTCCATACCTTGCTTTTCGACGAGAAGGCCGATCTTCGCCGGCTGGATATTTGCAGCGGCTGCTGGGACAAGCAATATCGCGAAGCGCGGGATCGCAAAGGTTTTATTTCTTATTGGCAAGGAAAGTACGAAGCCCCGCCGGCTCCAACAGATGCGATCAAGAAGGAAACCGCTGAGACTCTGCTGTTGAAGCTCGTCCAGTTAAACGATCCCCGGCACATCCCGGCCGGATACATCCTCGCGGTCATGCTGGAACGCAAGCGCGTGTTGAAGATCAAAGAACAATTCGTCCGCAACGGACAGCGGGTGTTTATCTACGAACAGCCGAAATCGGGCGATGTGTTCACCATTGCCGACCCCGATTTGCACCTGGACCAGCTCGAGCAGGTGCAGCGGGAAGTCGCGGCGTTGCTCGAACACGGTCTGGAACCTGCCTCCGCCCGCCCGGCCGACCCGGCGATTGAGCCCGAAACGCCGGTTGCTGAAACCAACGCCATCCCCGTGCCGCCCGAGCCAATGGCCGAGCCGGGCTGAACTCCGCTGTGCCCGATCCTCAAGAACTGCAAAAGGAGCTCGGATACGTGTTCCGGGACTCCTCTCTGCTGGAGCTGGCCTTGACCCATCCGTCGGTGGCGCATGAGCAGGGTTCCCCCACTGAAACCAACCAACGGCTCGAGTTCCTGGGTGACGCGGTGCTCCAATTGGTTCTCACGCGGGCCTTGTATGAAAACTTTCCCGATTTCGAGGAAGGGCCGCTCACTAAAGCCCGAGCCAAACTGGTCAACCGCCGAACGCTCGCCGAACATGGCCGCGAGTTGGGCTTGGGCCGGCATTTAATCCTCAGCCGGGGTGAGGAGACCCACGGCGGTCGCGAACGGCCGTCGGCCCTGGCCGACGTCTTCGAAGCGCTCCTGGGCGCGATTTTTCTCGATGGCGGCTTCGACCCGGCCAGGGAGTTCATCCTCCGACGATTCCGGGGGGCGTTCGGCGGCCTGGGCGCCATTCCGATTCTGGAAAATCCCAAAGGCGAATTGCAGGAGTTGCTCCAGTCGCTTTCCAACGATTCCCCCGAGTACCGCGTCGTGTCTACCAGCGGGCCGGACCACGATCGAGTCTTTGAATGCACCGTTCATCACGGCGGGGCCGAGCTTGCGCGGGGTGTGGGCAAGAGCAAGAAGGCCGCCGAAAGCGAAGCCGCCCTGGCTGCCCTCACCCGGTTACGCCAGGAACGCGCCAGGACCGAGCCCGACCTCTCGCAGCCGAAGTGAGGAAAGCCCCGTCAGCATTATCCGCGCTGGGCCGCCGCACGGAGCCGCCGCCCATCTCCTGGTTGATGCGCCTGGCCCTGTCACGACCCAGGCTGATCTCGCTTGCCGCCGGCTTCATTGACAACGAATCCCTGCCCGTGCGGGAAACGCGGCTTCTTGTGCGGGAACTTTTGCGTTCACGTCCGGGCGCACAAGCCGCTTTGCAGTACGGCACCACCCAGGGCGACCCCTCGCTGCGCCGCCTGACCTGCGCATACCTCCGGGACCTGGATGGCGCAGCGCAGGCCAACGCCGCCTATGCCGCCGATCGCATGATCATTACCAACGGATCACAGCAGTTGCTGTACATGCTGACCGAGGCATTGTGCGATCCCGGCGATATCGTCCTGGTGGAAGATCCGAGCTATTTCGTTTTTCTGGGGATTGTGCAAAGCCGTGGATTGCGGGCGCGCGGGATAAAAATCGACAATCACGGGGTGGACCTGGCGGACCTGGAACGAGTCCTGACATCGCTCAAGGCTAAAGGGGCCCTGCACCGGTTGAAATTTGTTTACCTGGTGAGCTATTTCCAGAATCCGACGGGAATAACGACGAGTTTCGATAGAAAAGCCGGCACGCTTCGGCTCTTGAGGAAATACGAGAAGGCTGCCGGTCACCCCATTTACCTCCTGGAAGACGCGGCCTATCGAGAACTCGGATTTAGCACAAAAGACGTGAAGTCCTCGCTGGCGGTCCGGGCCGGATCGGACTGCGTCATTTATGCGGGCACTTTCAGCAAGCCATTCGCCACGGGCATCCGTGTGGGATTCGGCATTCTGCCCGGTCCGGTTTTTAACTCTGTCCTGGGCATCAAAGGGAACCACGACTTTGGCACTTCGAATTTCCTGCAACACTTGCTGGCGCGGGCGTTGGAATCGGGGGCATATCGCAAACACCTCCGCCAATTGCATGAGATCTACGCCTTAAAAGCGAAGATCATGGCCCGGGCCATCCGGGAAAACTTTCCGGCCGAAGTGGAGTGGGAACCCGCCCGGGGTGGGTTGTATATTTGGGCCCGGCTCCCCCGCGGCATGCATTCGGGACGCGATTCCAGGCTTTTCAAGCGGGCCCTTGCGGAAAACGTGCTCTATGTGCCCGGTGAATTGTGTTATGCCGATGATCCGGCGCGACGCAAACCCAACCATGAAATGCGGCTCAGCTTCGGCACCGGCAGCGGGCCGGAGATCACGGAAGGCATTTTGCGGCTCGGCCGCACGCTTCGGGCGTTGGTCTAGTGTAGTTTTGCTGACGGCGCGCATTGAAGGCAAACCCTCACCCCGGCCCTCTGCCGTCGGACGGGAGAGGGAGAATTGGCGGACGCGTTCATTGCGAATGACGCATCGAAGATAGCCGACGCGTCAGAATCGTCCCCCTCTCCCATCGGATGGGAGAGGGATGGGGTGAGGGTTCGCCGGTTGGACTTTGAATCCAGAGATTGAAAAGCCAGCACTGTCAGCCGGCTTAACCTGGCGGCCAGCCCAGTTTGCGTCCGCCAATAATGTGGCAATGCAGATGCGGCACCGCTTCCCCCGCGTCGGGGCCGTTGTTGAACACCAGCCGAAATCCAGTCTGAGCCAGGCCCAATTGCCGGGCCACCTCGCCCGCTTTGAGCAGCAAATGCCCCAGCACCTGCTGGTCCTCGGCTTTTGCTTCGGCAATGCGCGGAATTGGCTTCTTGGGAACGATCAGCACATGAGTCGGCCCTTGCGGTTTGACGTCACGGAATGCGATCACCTTGTCATCCTCGTAAACGATCGTGGCGGGAACTTCCCGGGCAATGATTTTTTCGAAAAGCGTCTTATTCATCCCTGCGCAACCTGCTCGTTCCGGCCCAAAAGATCAAATGAAAGCGGTTACTCCACGAGCAAGGCGCAATTCTTCCGATCCGCTTCCACCGTCAGGCAGTTTCGCAGGAAATCCACAATCTGATCATGCAAATCCCGGCATCGCGCGCACCATCGCTGCGCACCCGCCAGTTGCTTGACGCATCCGCGCAGGCCCCGAAACCTCACCATCCTGGGCTCTTGCTGAAGATGCTGGCGCAGCTCGTCGCGCAATCGCGGAAAGAAAACCAGCTCGCAACCGGGGCCCGACTCATGGACAAGCCGGCGCAAATCCGACTCGATCACCTGGGCCTCCCGGCGACGCGCGGGGATCTCCGATTCGGGCACAGGCGCGCTGAATTCGAAATCGCGCAGCACCTTCTCCAGTGCCCCTGCAAATTCCGCAAGACTGATCGTGTCGCGCCCCAGTTCTTTCTTGAAGTAATGAAAGACCGCGCTGGTGGCGTGCTTGACAAACTCGGCGTCAAACATGTCCGCATTCTCTCCGCTCAGCTCCACCGATATCATGTCTGCGGAGAAGGGAACGCTTTCGCCGCCATCAATTTCAAAGTACAAACAATCCTGCGCTAGCGTGATCATTGCTTGGCCTCCAGTTTTCTCACTTCGTGGACGAAATCGGTCGCTTCCTGGAAGCGCCGATACACACTGGCGAATCGCACGTAAGCCACCTCATCTATCCCCCGCAACCCTTCCATCACCAGTTTCCCAATCACCGCGCCCGGAACTTCGTGCTCATATTTCCCGGAGACTTCATCGACAATCTTCTCGACCAGATCCTCCATCACTTTGGGGCTGATCGGACGTTTCTGGCACGCCTTCTTGATTCCCAATAAGAGTTTGTCCTTCGAAAACTCCTCATGCCGGCCGTCCCGCTTGAGCACCATTAAACCCTCGCGCTCCACCTCTTCGTATGTGGTAAACCGATGTCCACAGGCAATGCATTGACGCCGTCGACGGATCGTGGCTCCCTCGCGCGAAGCGCGGGAATCGATCACCTTATCATCCTGACAGCCGCATTTAGGGCATCGCATACACCAACCACCAGCCACCACTTCTAATTGTGGTTGCCAGTCTTCTAACATACAATTTGTAGGACAGTCAAGCGGGCATTACGGGCTCAAAAGACCCGAGGCACTCCTTCTTCCAGTATATTCACGCATCGAGTGAGCTTCTCCTTTTCGGCGACTTCCAGGAGCCAACGGGGCGGTTCATCTACTTCTTCGAAGGACAATCGGAAGCTGCCGTAATGCATGGGGATCAGATGTTTGGCCTTTAGATCTTTGAAGGCTTTGATGGCCTGGTCAGGGCCCATGTGAACTTTTCGAAAGGATTTCGGGTGGTAAGCTCCGATGGGCAACAGGGCGATTTCCGGTGGAAGCCGCCTTCCAATTTGCTCGAAGCCATGAAAGTAGGCGCTGTCGCCGGCGTGATAGATTCGCCTGCCCTGGTATTCCAGGATGAATCCGCCGTAGCCGCGGTGGCTGTCACGCAGGGTGCGGGCGCCCCAATGTTTGCTGGGCGTCAGAGTCACCGTGCAGTCGTTCACGGTAAAACTTTCCCACCACTCCAGCTCAATCACCCGCTCGAATCCCAAATCCAGGGCAAGATCCCCCACGCCCCAGGGCATCACACCAATCTTGGGACGAGGCAGCCGTCGCAATGTGGGTTTGTGAAAATGATCAAAGTGCGCATGCGTGAGCAGCACCAGGTCAATCGGCGGCAAATGCTCAATCCGCAGCCCCGACCTCTTGATCCGCTTCAGGAGAAACAGCCAGTTCGCAAAATTCGGATCAATCAACACATTCAGATTTGTGAACTGAATCAAAAACGACGCATGCCCTATCCAGGTCACAGCGAGTTGTCCGTAACTGAGTTTTGGGAACAAGGGCCTCTTTTGCTGCCCGGTTCTGCGGGTGAGCAGAGCCTTCCAAACCATTTCATGAAAAAATGTGCGCGGATTAAAATGCTTGGATGGAGTCAGGTCGCGAAACGACCGCGGAAGACTCTTTGATTTCGATGACTGCTTGATCATGCCAGGGTTACAGTCTTACAGTCCGCCGGGTCGGATGAAAACTCAAATTGAGGGTGAATTCAAAGTGCCACTGCGCACCATCCGGCTACTATCTTGATACCCCTTCGGGGTGATTGACCTTCCAGCCTCGACTCCCTTGACTTGTATGGCGATATTCCTCGCGTGAACCCGCTTGAAAAGCAGCTGAACCGTTTTCTCCGGAAAAAGCCCATGCTCGGCAAAGGCGTTTATATTGCCAATGCCGCTGTGGTTATCGGCGATGTCACCCTGGGTGACGAGTCCAGCGTTTGGTACCATGCCGTCCTCCGCGGCGACATCAATCGCATCGTCATTGGCCATCACACGAACATCCAGGATAACGCCGTCATTCATCTTGCCGATGATTATGCCTGCCGGCTTGGAAACTATGTGACGGTCGGGCATTCCGCGATCGTGCATGCCTGCACCGTTGGCGATGAGGTGCTGGTGGGGATGGGAGCTGTGATCCTCGATGGGGCGGTGATTGGGAAGCAATCGATTATCGGGGCGGGGGCTCTCGTGACGCAGGGATCGAGGATCCCGGCGGGGTCGCTCGTGCTGGGAGCGCCGGCCAAAGTGGTGAGGGCTCTGACAGCCAGCGAGCGGCGAGACCTCAAATCCTGGGCTGTGAAATATGTCCACAACAGCCGGTATTGCCTGAAACATGGGATTGGGTGCACAAGATAGTCGAGGGACGAGAGTCGAAGGTCGAGTGGAAGGCACCCTCACCCGCCCTGCGGGCACCCTCTCCCATCCGATGGGAGAGGGATGGGGTGAGGGTTTTCGTTGCCGGATTATGTCTTGGGCAATACGCCCTTGAGAGTCGTCTCCTTCTTCTATCCCCCTTTGCCCTCTCACTTCTCCCTTCTCACCTCTTACGCGGGCTGGCTCGCGCGTGATGGGCCATGGGCTGCCGGCGCCAGGTGAGTCAGCGCATAAAGCATGACGTAAGTCGTGAACAGAAATGTCGCGAATAACAGGAAGAACGACAACGACGCTGAGTGATAACCCTGGTTGCTGCTCCATAGGCCGATTTCGTGGTAAAGCCTGCCCGGATTCACAATCGGATCCCAACTGTTAAACCGAAGGAAGCGTCCCAGGAAAATCCCAAAGCTGCACAATCCTGTCGCACAGGCTATAAAAACCCAGCTCGCGAGGCGGCCCCAGATTCTGCTCACCATGTCCTGCATGAGATACAGCGACAAAAAACCGATGACCAGGCCCGTGAAGGCACACATCAGGATCAACACCATATCCACCCAAAAATGGGCGTAGAAACGGTTGGTTAGATGGATCAAGTCGGTGAAAATATAGGGAGCATTCGGAAAGAACAACAACCAGGCCGCCACAAAACTAACAAATCGCCAGCCGCGCGTGCGCCCGATCTGGTACTGCTCGCAAGCCATCAGGGAGAAAATGAGAGGCAGCCAGGCTAGGAAGGTGTTCCAAATCAGAAATCCATACATGATATTGCCCGTCAGGACGATGCGCGCAATGACCAGCGCTACGTTCACGAACGATGCAAAGCTCAGCGCCAGAATGGGCGCAGCGGTTTCCCGTTTGAAAAGCAAGTTCAGCAGCTTCATAAAGTTTTGATTCGACATCCATTCTCTGCCGACGCTCAATTTATACCATTATACCCCCGCTGGAAATGGCACGCTGCATGTTTGGCCTGGGATTGTTTGCTGCCTCGTGTTCTGGATGGCCATGGCCATCTGAATGATGGCCTGTTCAACCTCGGCAATCGCCGCGTCTGGGGTCGATGTGCCCGCCGTCAATCCAATAGTCTCCGCGTCCACAAACCACTCCGCGCGTAACTCGCCAGCCGTCCCGATATGGTGGATCCGGGGGCAATGCCGCCGGCACGTGTTGACCAGTTCATGGGTGTTGTTGCTGTGCCTTCCCCCAATGACAATCACCAGGTCGCACCGTTGCGCGAGTTCAATGGCCGCGTTCTGGCGCTGCTTTGTCGGCTGGCAAACCGTATCCACGAACCGAACTTCCGATGCCGGGAATCGCCGCCGAAGCACCCCCACCAGGTGGCGGACCCGGTCGATCGGCTGCGTCGTCTGCGCGGCCACGCCAAACCGCGCCCGCTCCTTCATTCGCCCCACGTCCTCCTCGTCCAACACCACGTCAAACTCCGCCAGGTCTTCCGTCAGGCCGCGAACCTCCACGTGATCCCGTTTGCCGATGATCACCGGGTGGTAGCCCTGTTCTGCCAGCCTGGCGACCGCTTGATGGGCCACATGCACCAGCGGGCAGGTGGATTCCATCACGGTCAATCCCAGCGCACGAGTCCTCGCCAGCGCGCGCTGGGATGCCCCATGGGCAGTGACCATCACCCTCGAAGTGGCCACCCGGCCGGGATCAGCCTCGACCGAAATGCCACGGGCTCGCAACCCCTCAATGACCTGCTCGTTATGGACCAACTCGCCCAAAATCGTCAGGGGACCGGTCCGGACTTCCTGGACGGCCAGGGCGATGGCGTCGCGGACCCCGAAACACATGCCCAGATGTTCAGCGCGGCAAATTCTCATAAGTTCGACAGCCACACGCCCGTGTGACGAAATGGTCGGTGATGAACCCGGTTTTCATGGATGCGATTCTTTTTAACTTTGTATCACAAAGTATATAGATCGCATTGATTCCGTTTTGTTCAAAGAAAATTTACCGGGGTTTATTCTGACGGACGATCCGCTCCAGGAGGTTCACATAATCCGCAAAGGCTTTCCGGCCCAGGGGCGTCAGCGAACAGGTCGTGAGCGGGCGTTTTTTGCGATAGGATTTTGCGATGGAAATGTAGCCCGCCTCCTGCAGCGTGCGGATATGCGTTGTCAGGTTTCCATCGGTCATCGCGAGGGTGTCCCGGAGTTCCGTGAACGACAGCTCCGGCGAGGCTGCCAGCATCGACATGATTGCCAGGCGGCCCTTTTCGTGAATGACACGATCGAGCTGGAGAAAGGGTTCGGGGTTCACGCCGCGCTTTGTTTCTGTTCTGTGAAGTAGAGAAAGACGCCATAGGCCAGGTGCAGCACGCCGAAGAAGAATCCCATGATTGCCTGCGCGCAAGCGAACGGTATCATCCGCTGGGGCGTTGCGAAAAAGAGAGCCGTTCCTCCCAGGACAAAGGCCCACGCCAGGACCTTCGTGCCGCGGTGCATCACAAAGGCCGCCGCATGCAGGGCGCAGCCGTAAAGAACGACCCATGCCGGCGGCAGCCAGCGCATGCTGGCCGCGGCGGCCTCATCACCCGGCGTTGCACTCGCATGGGCAAAGGCTCCCGCGCTCAGCACGATCCCCGCCGCCAGCGGAAGCAGGAATGCCTCCGTGACGCGCCGCGTCGGCGGCGACCAGAACGGCTCGGATGCATTCAACGCCTGGCGCCGAACCAGCAAGTAGGAAGCCGCGACGGCAAGGACGCAGATGCCCGCCCAAAACAGAATGAAGCTTCGCGGCGATTGCATTGCCAGGAGCCACCCTCCCAACGCCCCGGCCAGCCCCAGCAGCCCGTTCAAAACCATCACTGGCGCCAGCGCCCGCCGATACAAGGCCGAGCGCTCCATCAACGTGCGAATCAACTGAAGATTTTCGGCAACGGAATTCGATTCCATAAATGACACTTTGTAAAACAAAGCTCTTGTTGACAACACAAATGTGAATGGCGCAAATCGACCGCATCACACTTTGAATCGCCCCGCTTTCGGGTACAATGCACGCATGGAACACAAACCGCCACTATCCTTCGCTGTCGTGATCCTTGCGGCTGGAAAGTCGCGGCGGATGGGACAAACGAAGCTGTTGCTGTCCTGGGGAGAAGGTTCGGTCCTGGCTCACCTGGTCCGCCAATGGACCGCATGCCACGCCGCTCAAAGCGCACTCGTGTCCGGTCCTGATGCAAAGGACCTCCACGACGAACTGGACAGACTCCGGTTTGCCGAGGCTGACCGGATCGAGAATCCCGCGCCGGACCGGGGCATGTTCAGCTCGATCCAATGCGCGGCGGCCTGGCCGCACTGGAAATCAACAATCTCACACTGGATTATCGCGCTTGGCGATCAACCGCATCTTCGGCCGCAAACTATCGAGGCCCTGATCCAGTTTGGGGCTGAAAATCCTTCCCGGATTTGTCAGCCTCTGCGGCACGGCCGGTACCGCCATCCGGTCCTCCTGCCCCAACCGGTTTTCCTGCAGCTCAAGGACTCGGCCCTGCCCGACTTCAAGGCCTTTCTCGAAGCGCACGCGACGCAACGCTCGGGCTTTGAATGTGATGACGACGGACTGGATCTGGATATGGACACACCGGCGGATTACAAGCGGCTTCGAGAACTATATCGATCCCGGGCCGCGAGCTAGCTGGTGCCACTCCAGAACCCCTCACCCGCCCTCCGGGCACCCTCTCCCATCGGATGGGAGAGGGATGGGGTGAGGGTTTCTTCTTCAGGTGTCCCGAGCGTGCGCCTCAGTAATTTATCCTACTTTATCCGGCCAAAATCCGTAGTTTGCTGAAGTGCAATTTTCCAGGACGGATGTAGCTTTGCATTAATGGCCTGATGTTTTGGCCAGGTTGTGAACAGATTCGTGCAAAGCAGTCGTCGTGCTTCTCCCGGTTGGGGGTGGATCAATTCTCAGTCCTATCAGGAGCGGGAACCCATGGTGCTCCGGTTCAAAGTGCGACTGGCCGATGTTTCCGGCCGAATGCAATGCGAGGTCAAGCTCCCCGGCCGCCGCAATGGGAAAAATGCAGATTTGAAATTTGAAACTTGAGGTCGGTTGTTCCGTTGGGTTTCGCGCCATTGAATTGCATCCCTCCAAGGATGTCCGAATCCACAAAGCGGTGGCAATGAATGATGATCGGATAAGCGCGCGAAACCTGGTTGACACCATTTCGGCCATCTCTGGAAATCTTTTTGCTCCTTGCGCGCCCGCATTTGCGTTAGATTACGGCTCAACACACGGCGATTCTGTCAAAGTGTCTCTGTAAATCCGTATGAACCTTGATGACGCACAACGCAAAAAAGTGATTGCCTGGATCGGTGAAGGCCTCAAACTTTCCGAAATCCAAAACCGGCTCAGTTCGGAACTTGGCGTCACCCTCACGTACATGGATGTTCGATTGCTGGTGGATGATTTGAAATTGACGCCTAAAGATCCGGAACCTCCAAAGCCCGCGACATCCCACCTCCAAACACCTTCCTCCCAGTCTGCACCCGTCGCTTCGGCGCAAGCCAAGCCGGAGGATGCCCTGGCCGCCCAGGGCAAAGTCTCGGTCATCGTCGACCACATCGCCCGGCCCGGAGCGATCGTCAGCGGCACCGCCACATTCTCCGACGGCAACAAGGCCGATTGGCATCTGGATGAGGCGGGCCGGCTTGGCCTCGCGCCCAAACAGCAGGGCTACCGACCCACGCCCGCGGATGTCCAGCAGTTCCAGGCGGCTCTGCAAACCGAGCTCAGCAAGCTGGGACTTTAGTGCGTACCACCTTTTGTTGCACGTGCAACAAAAGGTTGTACTGCCCTGGCTTTAAGAGCGACTGAAGTTTTGAACGGCGTCGGGCGGATCGAAGGCAACCCTCACCCCATCCCTCTCCCATCCGATGGGAGAGGGGGACCATTCTGACGCGTGGGTTCATTTTACGACTTTGTGGCAGCGAACGCGTCGATCCATTCTCCCTCTCCCGTCCGACGGGAGAGGGCCGGGGTGAGGGTTTTCCGCATTCCCGCCGACTCGCGCGTCACTGGCCTCTGACCCGAAAAAATCCCTGCGACGTGGTGATTGGAATGGACGCGGTGGCCTGTGACGTGGTCAGCACTCCCGACCACGCGCCTGGCAGCGCCGCCGCCGATTCCACGACATACGGCCCGGAACCGCCCGCCCACGTGATGCTCGCTGTTGTTCCGGTGATTTGGATGGTGGACACAATCGCAGCAGGTCCCACGGTGATGTTCACCGCATCATAAGCCGCGGCATGGATCCCGTCATCAGCGCTCAGCAGGAGCGTGTACGCGCCGGGCGCGCTGAAGCTCGCTGTCGTGTTGGTTTGCGTGGCATCCCCAAACGTCACCGCCGCCGGGCCGGCATATTGCGTCCATCGGATGGCGGGAAGGCCACCGTTGAAATGAACGTATCCCTGCAGTTGCGCCGGGGTGGCAATCGGCACCGATTGATCGGGCCCGGCACTTGCCACCGGAGCGCCTGCCGATCGCGGGCCTCCGTTCGGACCGGTTGACTGGACGATTTCAAAATTCGTGATGGAGATCCCGAAAATATGGCCGAATGCATTTGGCGACCATCGGTCGTCCGGGCAGATTGAGATCGAAAAGAAATTGCCGTTGTCGGCCACCAACGCGCCGTACTTTTTCAGCCCGAGCAGCAGGGCGCGTTCTTCGGGCGCCCACCCCGATGGTATCGCGAAGCCGGATTTGAGGCGCAGGCGTTGGCCCATCGCCGGCACGTTCGTCTGCGTTGCCGGCGTGCTCGAGGCATAGTGCGTCGCGGGGTAAATATACGCGGCGCGCGAACGCGCCACAACAATCCGGCAGGCGTGCTCAACCATTCCTCGACGGCACTCATCGTATCGCACCAGCGCCGGAAACATCGGCAGCCCCGCGGCGTCCCCCGATGTCCAACCCGCCGGACGCAGGCCGTTGGTGTTCAGGTTGAATTTTGCGCCGTTCGCGGCTTGCCAGGCGCCATTGGTCAGCAGTTTGGCTTGCCACATTTCCCAAATGTAACCGCCGCCCGGTTGCACGATGATCGCATGACGATCCCCGCCGACGTTGTTGGTGTCCTGTTGCCAGGACTGAAGCGAATTCGTTACCTCCGAGGGCCACCCTTCCACCGGCATGTTCCACGGAATCGGATACGGACCCGGATCCGATTCGTCAGGATAATCCACAAACTGGATGGGAACGGGAACCTGGTTGTCCGGAACCAGAACAAAGTTCATCTCCTCGAACACTTGCAGCTTTCTGCGCCCTGCTGACAGGTCGGCAATGATCTGGGCGATCATCGCGTCCGAATTCACCAACACTGGAAGCCGGGAGATGTCTTCATTCCACGCATTTGTCACCGGGAAAATTTGCATCGCCGAAACGATTGCGTCCGCCACATCCGTGTTGAACAGGATGGAATTTGTGATCGCGGGCATCGGTCCCAGGATCCTGCCATCCTGGTTGATTCGATCGGCTCCGCATGCGAGGCAGCAAAGGAGCACTCCAGCCGCGGACCTAAGAAGGGTCTTCACAATAAAATAAAAAGACCGGGCACGCCGGACTGTGGGAGACCATGACTACCGGCGTGCCCGTTGTGGTAAGAAGCGCATCCACAATGACTGAGTTTCTCTCAGCCTAGGCTGTGCCAATGCCTTTCGATGCAGGATCACCCTGTTATCCAGGCAAATTTCAAACCCAACCCGAAATTCGATTGCAAATTGCATCAGGCCATACGTGCAACATGCAATTTCGAGGGTAGCGATGGCGCTGCTGCGCCGTCGGCACCGCGTTCAGCGGCGCAATGTGTGGCGTGGATTTGTGCGGGTGGTTAATTCCGTTCCGCCCGCTGAAACGCGGGCGGGGACATCGCTGCGATGCCCCTACCAACCACTTCAGCGTGGAGAGACGCGCAAGCCGTATTTCTCCTGCGCGTCACGAAAGGAAAGGACTCCCGCATCGGCTGTCACGCCGTGGTATGGATCGTTAGCGATGAGAAGATTTCCGTCCAGATCGAGGTAATCGCAGAGGGACGCCAGGTGTGCGGCGGCGCTGATGAGAATGCTGGTCTCGATCATGCATCCGAGCATGGTTTTCAATCCCTGCCGTCGGGCGGCCCGGAGCGCATCAATGGCTCCCGTGATTCCGCCGGTTTTGACCAGCTTGACGTTGACGCCATGGAAGCATTCGGCTGCGCGTTCGGCGTCTTGAGCGAAATGATAGGATTCATCGGCAAAGATGGGCAGGGGAGATTTGGCTTTGAGCCAGGCCCAATCTTTTTCAGGGGTTGAGGCCGGCATCGGTTGCTCCACGAACTGGACGTCTGGATATTTGGAAAAGAACTCGATTCTTTCCAGGGCCAGCTCTTTGGTTTGCCAACCCTCGTTCGCATCGATGCGCACAGGTTTGGACGGAGCCGCGTCGCGGAGAGTTTCGAAGCTCAATTGATCGTGGAGGCCGCCGACTTTGAGTTTAAGAACCGGATAATTTCCCGCTGCGAGGACTTGTCGGCGAATTTCTGCCGGTTCGGCGATGCTGATCGTGTAAGAGGTGACATGCTTGGATTCCTGGAATGGGAGTCCGAGGTATTCATGGATGGATTTCCCGGTCAATTTCGCGGCTAGATCGAGAGAGGCGACATCCAGGGCACAAAGAGCTGAAACAGGAGCTGCTGGTAATAGAGATATTCGGTCATTTTGTGAAACGATATCGTTAACGCACTTTGAATTGTGGGCTAAACTGGTCAAATAAGCCTCAACTTGGTCGCAATCCTCACCATAGCGGTTTATCGGGGCTGCTTCACCAAAGCCTTTGAATTTGTCGGGCCCGGTGAGCTCGACGACAATTACTGAAGAAGTTCTGGCTCGGTGAGTTCGAGCACTCGACCACGGCGTGCGCAAACTAAGGTCGATGCGCCTGAAGTATAGTTTGTAGTCCGAATTCAAAATTCCGTTTAAACGCTCCGTTCTATCCAGAAAGGCGTTTTTGTCGGCCGAGCATGGCCGATTTTCGTTTATTCCGGTTCGCCTGTGTCCAGCTTAACAATTCCAGGATCTCCATCCTGACTCGGATCTGGTTGCATCGGTCCGGTCGCGCGCTTCAACCAGACCATCAGGATACTGATGTCCGCAGGCGAAACTCCTGAGATTCGCGAAGCCTGACCGAGTGTCGCTGGTCGAATTTTCGTGAGCTTCTGGCGCGCTTCATTCCTGAGGCTCGGGACCACCGCGTAGTCGAAACTTTGTGGTATGCATTTTTGCTCGAGGCCTTTGGCTTTCTCTATATCCGATTGTTGGCGCTCTATGTAACCGGCGTATTTAATGGCGATCTCCACCTGCTGGATCACTTCTTCAGGCAGCTTTGGGTTCTTATTCGGCAGATCTTTGTAAGTCACTTCCGGTCGGCGCAGCAACTGGGCAAGAGTCTCCTGCCCGGCTCGTGTCTTGTCTAATCGATCCAATTCGGACGCGAGGGCATCCTCCCGCAGTTTGAAGGATTTGAAATTCCGTTCCGGCAAGAGCCCGATTTTGTGGCCAATCCTTGAGAGGCGGAGATCGGCGTTATCCTGGCGTAACAGCAGACGATACTCGGCCCGAGAGGTGAACATCCGGTAGGGCTCGACGGTGCCTTTGGTGATGAGATCATCGATGAGCACACCTATATACGCCTGGTTGCGCTGAAGCACGATTGGAGATTGGTTCTGGACGCGCCTTGCGGCATTGATGCCAGCTATAAGCCCTTGAGCTCCAGCCTCTTCGTATCCTGAAGTGCCGTTTATTTGACCAGCCAAAAACAAGTTCCGGCACACCTTGGTTTCCAGAGATGCATCGAGCTGGGTCGGATTTGCAAAATCGTATTCCACGGCATAGGCAGGCCGCATGATTTCGGCGTTTTCACAACCGATGATTGTTTTGACCAGGTCTACCTGGACTTCAAATGGCAGGCAGGTGGAGAACCCGTTCACGTAGATTTCGTCAGTGGCAATCCCTTCGGGCTCCAGGAAAATCTGCTGGCGCTCCTTTTCAGGAAATTTCACGATCTTGTCTTCAATGGATGGACAATATCGGGGTCCTACACCTTCTATCACACCCGCATACATGGGAGATTTATGTAGATTTTGCCGGATGATTTTAGCGGTTGCGTCCGTTGTGAAAGTGACGTAGCACGGGAGCTGACCGTTGATTCTCTCCAAAATGGAACCAGGGGGGTAATGGTTGGAAAGCCGGGGACCTGAGTTCGAATGTTCCACGTGGAACAAATCCTCTCTCCAGTAGCTGAAGTAGGGAACGGGCTCATCGCCGTTCTGAATCTCCGTCCTGGAAAAATCGATCGATCGACGGAGTAATCGAGGCGGTGTTCCAGTCTTGAGTCGACCCAATTCCAAGCCCAATTCCTTCAGGGAGCCCGAGAGATTATCGGCCGCAGCTTCCCCGGCGCGTCCGCCGGACTGTTGACTCTGACCGATATGCATAAGGCCGCGAAGGAAAGTGCCGGTGGTAATGACAATAGCCGTGCCATGGTATTGAACCCCAAGAGTGGTCTCGATCCCAAAAGCCTGCCCGTCTTTGTGAAGGATTTTGGCGGTTTGGCCCTGCTTGAGGTCCAAATTCGGCTCGCGCTCGCAAATCCACTTGAGCCTGAATTGATAAGCTTTCTTGTCGCACTGCGCTCGCGGTGCCCAAACGGCTGGACCTTTCTTCGTATTCAGCATCCGGAATTGCAGGCCCGTCATGTCCGTCACTTTTCCCATCTCACCCCCCAAAGCATCAATCTCCCTTGCCAGGTGACCCTTCGCAAGCCCGCCTATCGCCGGATTGCACGACATCTGGCCAACGGTATCCACGTTGATCGTCAGCAACAGGGTCTGACAACCCATTCGTGCGGCAGCTAAAGCGGCTTCAGTCCCCGCGTGCCCGGCGCCAACCACAATAACGTCGTATCGCTTTGGATAGAGGAACATCTTAGATCGACATGAATGTCGCTGCCGTCGGCGATTGGGTGGGGGTTCTCACAATTCCTCGTCCTTTGTTGGCCGCAAGGTGGGTGCAGATTTTGAATACTGTCTCCACCTCGTCCGGCTTTTTGATGGCTGCCGAGATCTGTGCTGCGGTCGAAGTCTTCGCTTTGTTTGCGCCAAAGTACTCCAAAACCTCTTTCTGCAATTGAATCACTATGGAGGCCGCCTTCTTGCCGGCCTCGACGCCGGGTTGATGGTATGCGTTGATCTCCACCAGGGACGCGTAAAAACCCACCGCACGCTCGAACAGGGCAATTAAGACTCCGACCGAGAAGGGTGAGACTCGGTCGATGGTTAAGGTCAACGATTCCCGATTCTTTTCGAACAGCGCCTGGCGGGTGCCCAGAAGAAAACCCTCCAGGTAATCTCCGGATGTTATTTTTGGATCCACTTCGGGTGAGGATCCTTCCCTGTCCTGGAGAACTTCGATGAAGGTCACAAAGAAATTGTTGAGTCCGTCCCGCAACTGTTGGATGTAAGAATGTTGGTCGCTGGAACCCTTGTTGCCGAAAACGCAGATGCCTTGCTCGACTGTTCGGCCGGTGATATCCTTCTCCTTTCCGAGCGACTCCATGATAAGTTGCTGAAGATATTTGGAAAACAGCTCTAATCTATCTTTGTACGGTAGTATAACCATGTTTTTATCACCTTTACCGTTACCTGCACGGTACCAAGCCAGTGAAAGCTGCATTGAAGGGTTACAGGTAACGTTATCTGTTCTTGTGGCGATGTCACAAGCTTTGGCGCCTTCGAGTAAATCGCTGATGTTGATTCCTTGCAGTGCTGCCGGAAGCAATCCAACGGCTGATAATTCGCTGGTTCGGCCTCCAACCCAGTCCCACATGGGAAAACGCCGGATCCAGTGTTCTGCCGTTGCCAACTTATCCAACTCGCTGCCTTCCTGTGTCACAGCCACCGCATGCTCCGCGAAGTTCAGATTTGAAGTCCGGTAGACAGCTTTGGTTTCCAACATCCCATTCCGGGTTTCTTTTGTTCCTCCCGATTTCGAGACGACAATGCACAGGGTTTGGCTTAATTCAGGCCCTATTTCGGCGAAAACCTGGTCTATTCCGTCGGGATCCGTGTTATCCAGTGCGTAAAACCGAAGCTTGTCCGCTTTAGGCTTCCCCAGCGCGTGCGCAACAAACTCTGGACCGAGTGCAGAACCACCGATTCCGATCAGCAGAAGGTTTTTGAAAGGCCCGCCTTTGCCGTGAATTTCGCCGGCGTGAACCTGCCCGGAGAAGGTTTTGATCGACTGGATGGTTACCTCGATTTCCTTTGTAATTGATGGTTCAGGCGCCAGGGCCGGGTTTCTCAGCCAATAGTGGCCCACCATCCGATGCTCGTCCGGATTGGCTATCGCCCCTTTTTCCAGGTCTGCCATAGCTCGAAATGCCTTCTCGACCCGCTTTTCCATGGATGGAAAGAACGAGTCTTTGAAATTCATCCGGCTCAAGTCGACCGCCAGGCCGAGGCTCGGGTATTCGGTGTAGTTCTTCTGGAATTTTTCCCAAAGTTGTTGTTTCGAGAGATTCATAAAAGAGTTCAAAGGATAGCACAAAAGCGACGGCGGATGAAACCACGAACCTGCGGAAGAGAAAAGACGGGAATTTCGGCCGGTACGGTGCCGTCTCTGGTTTGCTATAACAATGCGGGCTCTTACAGTTCCGCCAACCCTCACCCCATCCCTCTCCCATCCATCCTTCGCTCTGAAGCTTCGGAGGACAGGTCGGATGGGAGAGGGTGCCCGACTTGTCCGCCGTAGCTTTAGCGAAGGCGGAAGGCCGGGTGAGGGTTCGGGAGTGGGTGTGGGTGAGGGTTTCTTTTGACCGTGCTTGCAGCGTAAGTCGCGTTGGTCTTATCCGTGTGCTTCCGTGTCCATCCGTGGT
>DASRKU010000452.1:0-2754 GCA_035648815.1 Verrucomicrobiia bacterium
GGCATGCCCTTTCGCAAGGCCCACAAAATTGTCGGCAGCCTCGTCGCCCTGGCTGAAAGGAAAAAACACCCGCTCAACCGCTTCACCCTGGAGGAATTTCGGGCGGTCGATCCAATCTTCGATCGAGACGTATTAGGAGTATTCGATTTGCAGAAGGCGATGAGGGGCAGAAACCTGTTGGGTGCGCCCGGCACGCGCGAAGTGCAAAAGCAGTTGGCGCAATGGGCTAAGAAGCTGGGATGAGGGGGTTCACATAACTCGCACGTCAGTCAAACACCGCGGCAACAGGCGAACGCGCTAGCGCATGGAGTGCGTCCGGTTTACCGGCGCTCTGGATTGGGGGAAACCCCACGCGTCGTGCGCGACTAGCGCTTCACCCAGAGCGGCGCTAAAGCGCACGCACTCCATGTGCTGGCGCGTCACCCGAACGCCCCGGCAGAGACGAACGCCCGTTCTGGCAGAACCAAGCCCTTGATTTGCGGCAGGTTGTAGACCAGATTAGCTTCACGATATCCCGTGATCCCGGCCGGTTATGCAGACCCGACCGCTCTTGCCAAAGGACGGCAATTCAGGTCTTCTGTACCCGGATGAACCGATCGATCTACTGCTGCGTGCTGTTGGCGGCACTGCTGCCAACCCGGACCTGGGCCAGGCTGGAATCCATCGAAGTGACGCTGGATTACATCGCCAAGAAGGCCGAGCAGCGGGCCCAAAAGCCGTTTCACTCTCCCAGAGGGGATCTCCCGGATGTTCTGCGCCAGGACAAACTGGACTACGACAAATATCGGGAGATTGAATTCCGCCATGAGAAGGCGCTTTGGTCGTCGGATAACCTGCCGTTCCGCGCCGAGTTCTTTCATCCGGGCTACCTGTATCAGGAACCGGTGCATATCAACGAATTCACGCTGACGGCAGTGCAGCCGGTCCGCTTCGTTCAGGACTTTTTCAATTATCGCAGCCTGACGATTCAAAAGCAGATTCCAGCCAACACGGGTTATGCCGGGTTTCGGCTGCTGTGCGAGTTGAACGAAAAAGGCAAATGGGACGAGCTTGGCGCGTTTCTCGGCGCCAGTTACTTCCGGTTGCTTGGCAAAGGCCAGACTTATGGACAGTCGGCCCGGGGATTGGCGCTGGATTGCGGTGAAAACGACCGCGACGAGGAATTTCCGCTGTTCACGGATTGGTGGCTGGGGAAGCCTTCGCGCGATGACGACCGGATCAAGCTCTACGCCATTCTCGACAGTGTCAGTTGCGCCGGGGCGTATCGGTTCACGATTGTGCCGGGGGACACCACGATTGCCGACGTTGAAGCCGTCCTGTATTTCCGCGATGCGGACAAGGTCCATGCGGTCAACAAGGATCGCAAGCCGATCAGGACGGTGGGTCTGGCGCCGCTGACGAGCATGTTTTGGTTTGGGAAGAACGCGGAGCGCCGGTTCGATGATTACCGTCCCGAGGTGCATGACAGCGACGGCTTGCTGATGCAGATGGATAATGGGGAAGTGCTATGGAGGTCGCTGAACAATCCTGCTCCTCCGAATTTGCTGCATCAGAGATTTGGCGCAAAGGACATTCGAGGCTTTGGCCTGCTGCAGCGCGACAGGAATTTTGACGATTACCAGGACCTGTTTAATTTGTATCAGACCGTGCCGAGCGTCTGGGTTGAACCGCATGGCCCGTGGGGGGAGGGAGACATCAACGTGGTGGAGTTGAGCACGTCCTATGAGGGTTTGGACAACATCGTTGCCTTCTGGGACCCCAAGGAGAAGCCAAAGCCGATGAAGCCCTTTGCGTTCGGGTATACTCTTTATTGGACCCTGCGCGAGTCGGATTTGAAAGTTTCGGACAACAGGGTTGCGGCGACGCGGGTGGGGGTCGATCCCCGGGCGCCGCAGCGGCGTCAGTTTGTGATCGATTTCGAAGGGCCCAAACTTTCGGGTATCCCGGCCACTTCGCCCCCGCAGGCCATTGCAAGCTGCTCCACCAACGCCGCCATCGTGGATAACGCAGTTCGCTTCAATCCGTTCAACAAGAGCTGGCGAGTGATGCTGAAGTTGGAACCCCAACCTGGCAATAAAGACACCGTCGATATCCGGTGCACGCTCAAAAAGGGAGAGGAGGTTCTCAGCGAAACATGGACCTATCACTGGAGTCCGCCCTGAATGACCGCGAGGCAGGGACCCCTGAGATCGAGCAAACCGGCCGCATCGTGGGTCGGCCGGTCGAGGATTGGAACGCCGCGTATGCGAAGGTGGAAAGCTACTTCCACGCGTTGCGCGTTCGCGACAAAGTCCTTTTGGGGCGCCTTGTCATTCATGTCTTGAAACGGGCGATGCGCCGGGCCCCCCAGGAACTGCATCGTTCCGTCACCGAATTGTCAGCCGAGGAAATGGACCTGGTGGTCAACGACTGGTTCGCCCAGGTGCTCCAGGATTCGCCCACCAGCACCGACAACATGCTCTCCACCCGCGGAAGGCTGGCGCTGCTCCTCGCCAACATGCCCGGCAAATGGCAGGACCAGTTCCTGAGGTCCGGCCCCTGGCCGGACGAATTCGTCAAGGCAATGCGCGACGCCTACTTGACGGCCGGACCGGATTTTCAACTCTCTAAAATGACGCCGCGTCCGCTGGACTTGCTGCCCCTTCCCACGCTGCCCATCCCCACTCTCACCCAGTTGCGCCAATGGTCGTACTGGAAGATGATCCTCGCCTGGGTTGTCTTTGCGCTGGTGCTCGTCGCCATCTTCATCCTGAC
>DASRKU010000453.1:0-7248 GCA_035648815.1 Verrucomicrobiia bacterium
GGGCGCTGATCACCTCGTAGTCGTTGGCTCGCAATCGCGCGGCCAGTGCGAGGGAGAAAGTGCGATCATCATCTGCAATAAGAATTTTTTTCTTCATAACACGGTTTCAGGTGGTTTCAGGTGTTGGCATGGAAATGAGACGCAAGTATTGGCTGGGATTGGGCGGATCGCTTTATGGGCTCTGGCGCCTGGGTTGAACTCCGCGCCAGGCCGGACAGCAGCGAGCGCACGGGGGGGACCACGGGCAGAGTGACGCAGAAAGTGCTGCCCTTATCGACGACACTCTCGACGCGGATCGTGCCATGGTGCAGGCGCACGAGCTCGTCGCAGATATGAAGGCCCAGGCCCAGGCCCATGCCTCTGGGATTGTCTTCAGCCGAAACCTGGTAGAGGCGCTCGAAGATGCGTCCGAGATCCTGGGTGGGAATCCCGCAACCGGTGTCAGTCACCACAATCTGGACCTGGCCAGGATGACCGGGAGCGGGTTGCACCACCATGGAAACCTCACCGCCTGGCGGGGTGAACTTGAGCGCGTTATTAAGGAGATTGCCGATGACCTGCGCCATGCGGGTCTCGTCCATAAGAACATCGCCCAGGCCTGGCTTGACAGCGCCGGTTAAATGAATTCGTTTCCGTTCCGCCTCGAGCCGAAACCCGGCGAGCACCCGCAGGGCCAGGTCGCCGAGTGGTCCCGCCTTAAGCTCCAGACTCATCTTGCCCGTTTGCAGCCGTGTCACGTCCAGCATGTCATTGATGCAGGTTCGCATTTGATCGCAACTTTCGATCGCGAGCCCGAGGTATTCCTTTTGAGTATCATTAACGGGTCCGGCTGCGCCTTCGAGCACGAGGGAGGCAAATTCCCGCGCCGAGGTGAGGGGCGTTTTGACTTCGTGGGACACGATATGGTAAAAACTTTGCAGTTCCTGATGCTGGTGCTGAAGGTGGGTGTGGGCTATTTCCAATTCCTGCCGGGCACGCTGGACATTTTCCTCAGCGAGCCGGCGTGTGGAGATATCCGAGAAGCTGATCACTTTGCCCTGTGTACGCCCACGTTCATCATGAATGTGCGCGGCCCGGTACTCGATCGGAATCTGGAGGCCGTCATGCCGTTTGAGCAGGGCGGTACGGCAAGCGGCCGGGACACTCGTCGTCTCCAGAAACGAGGAGTAGAAATCCGTGTCCTGATCGTGAGTGCCGTCGTTCTGCAAGGGAAGTATCTCGGAAACTTTCTTTCCCAACACACTCGCCTGGTCCCAGCCGGTGATCATTTCGGCCGAAGGGTTAAAAAAGGCAATGCACCCGTCCGGTCGGGTGGCGACCACTCCGTCTGCAATGCTGGTGAGGGTGGCGTTGAACCAGCGTTGACTCTCCCTAAGACTGAGTTCCATCTCGTGCTTGACGAGAGCCATCTGGATTGCCGTTTCGAGTTCCCGGTCTTCAAAGGGTTTCAGGATGTAACCGAACGGTCCGGACCGAGCGGCCTGGCGGGCGGTGTCGGCATCCGAATTGGCGGTAATATAGACGACGGGCAGATCCCGGTGCTGCAGGATGGCGAGGGCTGCCTCGATGCCGTTCATGCCCGGGCCCAGGTTGATGTCCATGAGAATAAGCTGGGGGCAGGTTTCCAGCGCTTGTTCGACGGCCTGTCGGCCGTTGCTCGCCACGCCGGACACGGTATAGCCCATGCGGGTCAATCGCTGTTGCAGGTCGTGCGCGACTATGGATTCATCCTCCACCACCAGGATTTCGTATGGCCGGTCGGACTGGTTTTTCGCAGGGCTAAACAGGTCGCGTAGAACGTTGATCATACAGGGAGAGGGAGTTCAGTCTTTCTGAGTGTGCTGTCCGGGAAAAGAATGTGGAATTCGGTTCCCGAACCGTTGCGGCATTCGATCTCGCCGTGCAGTTGCTGGGTCAGCATGTTCACCAATTGGAGTCCCAATGTCTTGGCCCGCCTGAAATCCACCTCTTTGGGCAGCCCCACCCCGTCGTCCCGCACCACGAGATGATACCGGCCGTCCGCTTCGAGTTGCATGCACAGTTGGATCTGGCCGTAACTCCTTCCGGCGAAGGCATATTTAAGCGCGTTGGAAACCAATTCGTTGACAATCAACCCGCAGGGAATGGCGGTATCGAGGCCAAGCGTAACCTTGGGCATCTCGATCGCTCGCTGGATTCGCCCCGTGGAGCCGAACGAACTGAACAGGTGATCCAGCAAGCTGCCGATGTAACCGGCAAAATCGATGCGGGACAGGTTCTCCGATTGGTAAAGCTTTTCATGCAGCAGTCCCATGGACTTGACCCGATTCTGGGTTACCCGGAAAGCTCTGATCGCGTCCGGATCGGCAATCTGAGTGGATTGAAGGCTCAACAAGCTAACCACGACCTGCATGTTGTTCTTGACGCGGTGATGGATTTCCTTGAGCAGCACCTCCTTCTCATGCAGTGACGCGGCCAGCTTCTCCTCAGCGACTCGATAATCGGTGACGTCCCAGTTGGCGCCGGTCATACGAACGGCTCGACCGGTTCTGTCCCGTTGAACAATCGCATGCGCGCGGATATGATGGATCGAGCCGTCCGGCCATATGACCCGGAATGAGGTGTCATGGGACTGGTCTTCGCGCAGCGATCGTTGGATCTCGCTGTGCACCCGCTCCCGATCCTCAGGGTGTAGCGTGACTTCCCATTCCTCAGCGAGTTGGGGATGTTTCACCGGGTCGATGCTGTAAAGCCGGAACATCATGTCATCCCAGATCAGGTTGTTGGAGCTCAGGTCCCAATCCCAAATCCCGATTCCCGATCCTTCGGTCGCCAACCGCAGACGCTCGGAAATGGTTTGGATTGCCAATTGCGCCTGCTTGTTCGCCGTGATATCCGCGTGAATGGCGAAATACTCAAGAGGTTGGTTGTCCTGCCCCAGGAACGGCACGATCGTCGTGTCCACCCAGAAATAGCTGCCGTCCTTGGCGCGATTCCGAATTTCTCCCTTCCAAACCTTTCCGCCGCTGATGGTCGCCCAGAGATTCCTTATGAATTCAGGCGGATGATACCTGGAATTGAGGAGGCGATGATCCTGCCCGAGCAGTTCTTCGCGCGAATACTTGGAGATCGCGCACATGTTGTCATTGGCGTAGGTGATTCGGCCTTGAGGATCCGTAATCGCCAGAATAGCGTGTTTGTCCAGCGTGGCTTTGAGGTGACTTATCTCCCGCTGATAGGCCAGCATTTCGTCGTCCGCACTGGCCCGTTCGGTCACATCTCGTGTAAAACACAGCGCGTTCAGGAAACTCCTGTCCTTCAGCCGCGCCTTGGCGTCGATCAGCACGTGCCGAACCGAACCATCCTTGTGTCGGAGCTGGGCCGGAAAACTCTCAAGCGTCTCCAGGCTGTTCAATCGCCGCAACATCTCCGCGCAAGCGGCGGGATCAATGTGAAATGCCGCGATGTTCTGGCCGATGTATTCTCCCGAAGCCCGACCCAACATCTCCATCTCGGTCATGTTGGCGTTGAGAATAGTTCCGTCGGCGCCAATCACTTGGTGGCCCACCGTGGAACCGTTAAACAGGTCTGCCAATTCCTCCTCTTGACGCTGGAGCTCCGCCTCCCTTCGCTCGAGCCGGTGCTGGAGTTCCCCGCAACGCTGGCAAGCTGCGTTCCTGGCCTCCCTGGCGCGGGCGCTCTGATTCCTGGCAATCCAGCCTAAATAACCAAGAAGCAGTAAGGAAATTAACGGGGCCATCACCAGGAACTCAGTCATCCATTGTCTTAAGGTCGGCGCCTGATCAAACACAGGCACCCCACGCCGTGAGAACCAAGCCACCAGGCAATCCAAGCCGAGCAGCACCACCCCAATGGCTTGGAGGAGACTGACCCCCGAATCCGCAGTTACTTTATGTTCTGAGACTTGCATCGGACAAAAACCAATGCCAACCCTGCGCGGCTGGTGTCGATTCCGTGTATTAGCATTAGGCATGCCACACATAACGAGGGCTTGATCCTGTCAACGCCATGGGGTCGTGGGCCTTGCTCCAGGGTCCATCTTCAAAGTAAGCTTTTTGCTCCTAGACGCGCCCATGCCCTGCCATGAAAACCAAAACGCTCTTTGCACTGACATTGATGGCCGGAAACGCGGTGGCCATTGCCCAGACCAACTCTCCTTCCGATGCGACGAACGCGCCGTCCCGGGCCGACGCCCCGACGCCAGCGCCCATCCTGCAAATTGACGCGGGCAAAGTCACCGGCAGCGTCAGCCCCATGCTTTATGGGTTGATGACCGAAGAAATCAATTTTTCCTACGAAGGCGGAATTTACGCCGAATTGATCCGAAATCGGACATTCAAGGCAAACGCGCAGAACCCGGTCTTCTGGAAAACCGTCGGCGAAACGACCCTCACCCTCGATACGAACCGGCCGCTCAACGCCGCGCTGAACGTGAGCTTGAAACTGGATACGAGCAAAGCCTCGAAGCCTTCTCCCGTCGGCATCGCGAACGACGGCTACTGGGGGATTCCCGTCCGCCCGAACACAACGTATCGCGCTTCGTTTTATGCGCGCGGAAGGCATTTTTCAGGTCCGTTGACCGTTTCGCTCGAAAGCACCAACGGACAGAAGATCTTCGCCCAGGCATCCGTTCCCGGAATATCCGGCGAATGGAAAAAATACGACGTGGCTCTCACGACTGGAAACGTCGAAGTATCCAGGGACAATCGCCTCGCCATTTCGACGACCAGGCCGGGGACATTTTTTCACAGGCACGGCATGGTTTGGTTCCAGAACGTCTCACTTTTTCCGCCGACTTATAACAACCGCCCAAACGGCACACGGCCGGACATCATGCAATTGCTGGCGGACATGGACCCCAGGTTTCTGCGGTTTCCTGGCGGCAATTACGTCGAAGGCAACACCATCGCCGAGCGCTTCGACTGGAAAGAGACCATTGGCGACGTTTCCCGGCGTCCCGGCCACCGCAGTCCGTGGGGTTATTGGTCCACCGACGGCTTCGGCTTGCTGGAGTTTTTGGAGTGGTGCGAAGATTTGCACATGCAGCCGGTGCTGGCTGTTTATGCCGGTTATTCCTTGCGCCAGCAGCATGTTGATCCAGGCACCAATTTGGTTTCCTACGTGCAGGATGCTTTGGACGAAATTGAGTATGTCACCGGCAAGGCAACCACAAGGTGGGGGGCGCAGCGCGTGAAGGACGGACATCCCGCGCCCTTCACTCTGAATTATGTCGAAATCGGGAATGAAGATTCCTTTGACCGCTCCCACAGTTACGACGGGCGCTTTGCCCAATTCTACGACGCCATCAAGGCTAAATATCCGAACCTGCAAGTGATTGCCACCACGCCGGTGAAAAGCCGCGTGCCGGATGTGTTGGACGAGCATTATTACCGTTCGCAGGAAGACATGCAGGCGCATGCGCTCGATTACGACAAATATTCACGCGCGGACCCGGCGAAGATTTTCGTCGGCGAATGGGCCACGCGCGTCGGTTCGCCCACTCCCAACATGGCCGGAGCACTCGGTGACGCCGCCTGGATGACCGGTATGGAACGAAACTCCGACATCGTCGTGATGTCCTGTTATGCCCCGCTTTTCGTCAACGTCAGCCAGCTCGCTGGAGCGAATCGATCCATGCAATGGGGAACGGATTTGATCGGGTATGACGCGCTCACCAGCTATGGTTCTCCTGCGTATTATGCTCAAAAGATGTTCAGCACATTGCACGGCGATGAAATTCTCGCAACGGATTCGCAAAACATGCCGACGCGTCAATGGCAGCCCGGGATGCGACGCGGCGTCAAGCCTCCCCCGCAGCAAATTCGCCAGCTTTTCTTTGATGCCACGCGGGGCAGCCGAAGCGGCATCCTGTATCTAAAAGTGGTGAATGAGGCCGGGACCGCGCGGCGAGTCGACATTCAAATCGCCGGCGCCCCAAACATTCAACCCGAAGGCGAAGCCGTGTCGATGGCGGCGGACAGTCCGGGAGACACCAATTCGCTTGAACAACCTCGGAGGATTGTTCCTCGCACGGAAAAGGCCGACAACCTGGGCACCAACTTCACGCGCGATTTTCCACCGTATTCCATCACCGTTCTAAAATTGAATTCAAAACGATCGCCGGACATATCCACCCTTAGGAACGCCTACAAGAATTCCTTCTATGTTGGCGTGGCCATCAACCGCACCATTGCGACTGGGGCCGCAGTCCGGGCCGACAACGTCAGTCGGACCCAGGAACAGGTCGAAAAAGACATCACTCTCGTCAAGGACCAGTTCAACCAGATTGCCCCGGAAAACGACCTGAAGTGGGCACTCATCCATCCGCGCGAAGGCGCGGACGGCTACAATTTCGGCACCGCCGACGCCTTTGTGAACTTCGGCGTGAGCAACCACCTGTATATCGTGGGACACACGCTCGTCTGGCACGCCCAGACTCCCAACTGGGTGTTCGCCGGCACGAATCCGCCGCCGGGAATCACCAACGCCACACCCATCCCCATCGCGGACACGAATGCGGCGGGGACAAACGGGCCCGGGCGAGGAAGATTCGGCCCCGGTTTCGGCGGCGGTTTCGGTCGATTCGGCTACAACGGACCACGGGCGTCCCGCGAGGAATTGCTCCAGCGGATGCGCGACCACATCCACACCGTCGTCGGCCGCTACAAGGGCAAGATCAAGGTCTGGGACGTTGTGAACGAGGCTGTCGCCGACCGCGGCACCAATATCCTGCGGAACTCGCTCTGGCTGCAAATCATCGGGCCCGACTTCATCGCCAGGGCCTTCGAATACGCTCACGAAGCGGATCCTGATGCGATCCTTCGATACAACGACTACGGATTGGAGAGTCCGACAAAACGCCGCAAATTCATCGCTCTGGTCAAATCATTGCAGGAACAACACGTCCCGGTCATGGCCATTGGCTCGCAAACCCACGTCAGCGTTTCTTCACCGAGTTTTGAGGCTGAAGACGCAGCGCTGACGGACCTCGAACAACTCGGACTGCCCATCCATATCACTGAACTCGACGTCAACAGCGCGCGGGCCGGGCAGCGCGATACCGGGGCGGACGTCGCCAACAATGCCGCAACCACCCAGGGCGGCCTCGTCGTTGACGCCGATCAGCGTCTTGCCGATCAGTACGCCAACCTTTTTCGGGCCTTCCTCAAGCATCGCGCTTCGGTGAAGGTGGTCACTTTTTGGGGCGTAAACGACGGTGTTTCCTGGCGCGTCGGCGGCCGGCCGCTG
>DASRKU010000454.1:0-13206 GCA_035648815.1 Verrucomicrobiia bacterium
GCCAGGAGTTGCTGGGCGGCATCCGAACCTACGCCCTGGAGCAGTTCGGGCCCATGGTCGCAACCGTTTTCGAGTCGTGGGGCGTGACCCGGTGCGCCGACTTTGGAGAAATTGTTTTCGACATGGTGGAGGTTGGATTGCTTGCCAAAACAGACCAGGACACCCGGGCTGATTTCGAGGATGGCTATTCTTTTGAGGATGCGTTTCGAAAGCCGTTCCTGCCCCGGTCGAAATCAGAGCAGGAGAAAAAGCCGGTGGCCTGAAGGAAGACGCCCTCACCCCGGCCCTCTCCCGTCCGACGGGAGAGGGAGAATGGGTGGACGCGTTCGTTGCAATTATAGCCCGGTCAATTCATCCCACGCGTCAGATGGATCTCTCTCTCCCATCCGTCCTTCGCTAAAGCTACGGCGGACAGGTCCGATGGGAGAGGGCCGGGGTCAGGGTTTTCTCTTCCTTTTTTCTTTTGAACAACACGCGCATGACGAGACTCTTCACGTCAAAGAAAACACAGAGAAGCTGGAGTCTCGTCACCTCGACTTCTACAAACTTCTACAGTTTCGCGCCTCTCATTTCTGCCGTCTTATCTCTTTTTTTGTCCATTCCCGAATCCGATTTTCCAGCACATCCAGCGGCAGCGCGCCGTTGGTCAGCACCTGGTCGTGGAAAACGCGGATATTGAATTTCTCGCCGAGTTCTTTTGTGGCGAAGGCTCGCAGCTCTTTCAGTTTGCGTTCACCGATCTTGTAGGCCAGGGCCTGGCCGGGCCAGACGATGTAACGGTCAACCTCGACCGTGACGTCGTTCTCGGTTTTGCTCGAGTTGGCCAGAAAATAATCAATTGCCTGCTGGCGGGACCAGCCCATGGAATGGATGCCGGTATCGACGACGAGCCGGATGGCGCGCCACATTTCGTATGTGAGCTGGCCGTAATGGGAATAGGGATCCTTGTACATTCCCATTTCCGCGCTGAGACTCTCGGCATAGAGGCCCCATCCTTCGACGTAAGCGGTGTATCCGCCGAACTTGCGAAATTCGGGCACGTTCACCATTTCCTGCGCCAGGGAAATTTGGAGGTGATGACCCGGCACGGCTTCATGCGAGGTGAGCGCTTCCATCTCCCATTTGGGCCGCGTATCGAGCCGGTAGGTGTTCGCGTAAAAATATCCGGGCCGACCGGCCTGGACTGATCCGGGTTGGTAATACGCGGTTGTCTGTGATTTCTCGGAATACGCCGGCACGGGCAGCACTCCGTACGGCAGCCGCGGAAGCGTCGCGAAGAACCGGATCAGTTCGGGATCAATGCGCTTGGCGATACTGCGATAGCCCGTGAGAAGATCTTCCTTGTTTGTATAAAAAAAGCGCGGATCGGTTCGCAAAAAGACCTTGAATTCATCAAAACTCCCCTTGAACCCGGTCTCCTGGATAACCTTCTCCATCTCCGATCGAATCCGCTTCACCTCGGCAAGGCCGATCGCGTGTATTTGGTCCGGAGTCAGCGTCGTGGTGGTCGCGGAGCGGACACTGTGGGCATACCAGGCCTGGCCATTGGGCAAGTCACGGATTGAGACCGTCTCGCGCGCGCCGGGCAGGTAGCGGTTCTCCAGGAATTCATCGAGCCTGGCAAAGGCCGGGATATCTTTTTCCTTCAAAACAACCTCCGCCTGCTCGCGCAACCGCGTCCGTTCGGCTTCCGGGATCTCGGCCGGGAATTCCCAAAAGGCCTTCAGCAGCGGACTTTTTTCGGGGTCCTCGATCATCTGATCCTTGACCTGCCGAGGCACATCCCGAAGCGTGATTCGCGGACTGGTAACGCCAAGCGCCATGCCGCGCCGCAGCAGCACCAGGGTCTGTTCGATCAACCGAGGCAGCGCCTCCAGGCGCGAAATCATGTCACGGTAATCCTTCACCGTTGCCCGCGGCGCCAACTCCAAAGTCTGGGCGGCATCCTGCTGAACGCCGCTCAACTGATTGAGCTGAAGAAATTCGCCCGGGAATTGAGCCCCCTCAATGGCGTCCTCGATGTTCCGCTGGAAAAGATCCAGGTTCAATTGATCGGCAGGCATGAGCCGGTCGCGATGGATGGAGTGAACCACTTTGAGCGGAGCCTGCAATTCGCGCTTGCGACGCTCGATCGCTTCCAGGGAATTGTCGGTCCAGCGATCATTCAAGCCGGGGTAGCCCACCTCTGTGGCGAACTCCGGGTATTCATGCATCGTATGATCCCAATCCAATTTAAATAGCGCCCACAACCGCGCCGCATCGGGATCGGAGCTTCCTGCCAGGCGTGAACACTCGGTTTCGAAGGGAGTCTGGGCGCCGGCGCAAAGCACGAGCATCATTGCCAACGCCGCGATTGCAAAGGCCAGTCGAAGATGCATGCGCTAATGTAAGGGGAGAGCGGTGAAGTGAGAAGTGAGAAGTCCAAAAATTTGAAATGCAGAGCTGAACATCCAACAAACCAACATCCCACGTCCAGGGTGGAACCGGGGTGCGCCCGTTTCGGGCGCAACAAGGCAAGGTTGTTGGTGGGGATGGTGCTGCTGCGCCGTCCTGCGCCGCGAAGCAGCGGCGCAACGTGAGGGCGTGGATTGTGCGGGTGGATAATTCCGTTCTGCCCGCTGAACGCGGGCGGAACATCGCAGCAGCGATGTTGCTACCACGAGGAACGTTTTGCGACGGCTATCCCAGGATCGTCAGCACGATTCCGACGAGGATTCCGATCACGGCCGGGAGTTTATGCCACCCATATTTTTCATGAAAGAGCAGCACGGCTCCGGCGAAGGCGATGATCGTGCTGCCGCGGCGCAGGCTGATGACGACGGCGACCAGCGCATGGGGATTTCGCAAGGCGCCAAAATACACGTAATCGGCGGCGAGCAGTGACAAGGCGATGAAAGGAATCGTCCAACGCCATTGAAACTCATGGCGCGTCCACCAGCGGCGTTTCCAGCCGATGGCTGCCGGCAGGAAGAACGCGAACATGTAAACCGAGTACCAGGCCTGGACTGTGGGAACGGAGAGATGGGCCTTGCCCAGCAGGTACTTGTCGTAGACAGCGCTGATCGCGTTGAGCACGGTGCCGAGGATGAGATAACCGACCCATCGATCTTTGTGGAAATGGACGCCGTCGAGTCGACCGGCAAAGGAGAGGGCGATGAAAGAGAGCAGCGTTGTCAGGATGCCGAGGTTCTCGAGCAGGCTTGGGCGCTCGGAGAGAATGAGCAGCGCGCCGCAGAGGGTCCACAGCGGGCCGGTGGAGCGGATGGGCGCCGAGAGGGACATCGGCAGATGTTTGATGCCGAAGTAGCTGAACATCCAGGCGGCGGCGACGATGGCCGATTTGAGGGCGAGTTGCAGATGGCCGGTGATGGAGAGGGGGTCGGTGACCAGGGCGGCAGGAAGCGAGCCCGGGTGGATACGCTGGATGGCCATGAGGGTTGTCCAGACGGCCGCGCCGCAAAAGGTGCACCAGAACAGGACTGGCAGGACGGCGTTCTTTTCGACGGCATGTTTGGAACACAAATCATACACGCCGATGAACAGGGCGGACAGCAGGCTGGCGGTTATCCAGTGAAGAGCCACGATCTCACGGAGACCGTGTGATCACCGTGCGGAGGGCATTGGCAATGTTGGTGGACAGGATCGCATAGGCGCTGTCGCTCAGGTTGGTAGCCCCGAGGCGCAGGGACGTAGGAATGACTCCGAAAGCGACGTCGGTCTGGTCCTGTGCATTCGTTGACGCCGCGGCGAGGAGCGGGAGCCGGGTGTCGACGTAATGGCTGCCGTAAGCGTTGGAAAGCGTGTTGTTAAGGAACAGAATCTGATCCAACTCCGGCGACCCAACGGGTTCATTGGCCGAGTTGATCAGGCCCAGGACAAGAAAGGCGGTCTTGTTGGAAAGCGATGACACCATGGCGCTGATGTCTCCAACCACGGTATTCGTGTCGTTGAAATTATTATTGCCGACCCACAGCACGGTGGCGTTTGTTTGTTCGCCCGAAGCCAGCATGCTGGAGGCGACAACAGTGGAAGTCATCCCGGGAAACTCATGGTTGGTGAGGGACAAGGAGGGAATCAAGGCGGTCACGCGCTGACCCAGGCTCTCGCCAACGCCGATGGGCCCCGTGGTTTGCGTATCGGTCCAGAAAGAAACGGTGCCGGTCGGCAACGGCGGCGAAATGTCGGCGCCTGAGGCGTTGACGAGCTGGCCCGAAAGCTTGCCTTTGATCGCGGCAACCGAATTTCCGGTCATGGTGACCTGCAAGCTCGAGCCGCCGGAAAATCTGGGGACGGCGTTTGTGCTGAATACATTGTGACCGGACAGCACGAGCCGGGATTGGCCGGTTGCCGGTTTGAAAACACCTGTGACCTTAAAATCAAATATCCGGCCTGAATTAAGAGCGACCACCGCGTTGCCTGTCACCCGCTTGCGGGCATCTGTTTGGAGGTTCATCTTCAACATCCAGGTCCCATTGCCGGCCCCGAGAAGGCTCAATGGGGACGGCCCGTTGGTTGCACGATTTCTGAAGGAGCCGAGGCCGGCCGCGGAAAACGTGTCGGTCACTTTGACCAAAACAGTGTTGGACACGTTGTTGAATATGAAATCAGTTCGGTCGGTTGTGAACACGACGACTTGTTTGTTTGTCCGGGTAAGGAAGGCCGGGCCGAGCACGGTTTGCATGATAAAACCACGAGCGATGCCGCGGCTGGAAGTGATTTTGCCCATGGTGCCATAACTGGCAACGAAAGATGGCGCTGAGATGAAGTTGCTGCCGTTTGTCGAGTAGCTGACCTGGACCAAGGACCGGCCGGAACCAAACAGGTTGCCGCCTCCTTCCTGTCCAATATTCACCTGATAATAGACCGTGGCCGCCGGTTGCAGGTGCGCATTGAGAACCTGGTAAGATACGATGCGGATATTTTGAATGGCCGGGATGTCCCAAACGGCGTTGGTTGCTCCCGAGACATTGTTTGCGAAACCTCCAGAGGGGCCGGAGAAAGTTGCTTGCGCCCCGCAGAACTGGCACACAAAAATGTTGAAACAAAACGCCAGCAGGGCGACCGGCACGGACTTGCAGATTCTCATGATCAATGGCATTGGCTAGTTTCCGTCCGGCGCTCAGGATAAAGCACCAAACAAAGACCGCCAGTTGAGGAGATTAAGGAACGCCGACAGCCGGTCAAGATCAAAGGTTTTCGCCTGGTGCGAATCGGAGCCAAAAACCCTCACCCCGGCCCTCTCCCGTCCGACGGGAGAGGGAGGAATTGTCCTCGCGTCCGTTGCAAACCAGGGCGCGACTCAGTCGCTGTCTCAAGTCACAGCAGAATAGAAAAAGGGCATTGCCGAAGCAATGCCCTCGAAACCGTTGGATCCGTCAGTTGATCAGAAGCTGACGTTCACGCTCTGTCCGGTGATGCGTCCCTTGATCCCCATAACGGTGTTGCCAGCCATGGTGACCGTCAGGCTCGAGCCGCGGGAGGCCGTGTCCGAGGAGGCCAGGAGCAGCCTCGATGTCGAGTCTGTGGTTTTGAACAAACCTTTCACTTTGAAGTTGAATACCTGGCCTGTGCTCAGCGTGACAGTCGCTGCTGTCCCCGTAATATTCTTGCCCGAGGTCGTCAGTCCCACCAGCGCCAGGGTCCAGGATCCGTCTCCTGGAAATTCCGTGGTGAGGGTTCCGATTGTAACTTGGGGATCACCCCTGATCGAACCGAGTCCGGATGCGCTGGCAGAGTCGCGTTTCGTGAGAGTCGTCGTGTTGGCGATATTGTCAAAAGAGAACACGATCGACTCAGTCGCCGTCACGTGGCGGGGCTTGACGATCAGGGCCAATCCGGTAACGGTGCTCGTAAACGTGCCGTGACCCTTGCCTTTATTGGAGGTTATGCTCCCGCTGGCATGGAATTTCCCGGTAAAATCCGGCGCATTCGTGCCATTAATGGTAAGGTGTACTGTAGTTTCGTTCGTGTCACCGGCAGTCTTGAGGGATCCGCTCCCGGTCTGGATCAGGTTCAAGGCGTAATCGACGTCGACTGTCGCATCGTTCTTATTTGTTACGGAGAATCCAACGCCATTAATGACGCGATCCAGGTCCCACACGCGGTTGGTCAGGTCTGTCACGGCGACCTGCACATTTCCAGTGGGCGCATTGGTTTGAGCTTGGGAGATTCGCGGGGCCAATAAGACCCCAAAGGCCATGGCGGCCACAATGGCTGATGTTCGAAGTGTTTTCATATGCATTTATCTCGATCAATAGTTTCCTCGTAATTGTTTTACCTTAGCCAGCTTGAGGCACCAGACTATTCGCCGCCCGACCGGGGTCAAGCGCAAAGAACGCAAAAAAACTTGTTGCGCTGGGGCATCTTCTCCCGTATCTACTATTGTGTCGAAAGTCTGTTAGCGGCGTTGGTGAGGTTGTTTCCTGAAAAGCCGGCGCCGCAGAGCTTCCTAAAATTCAAAGTTCAATAAGCGGTTTCGGGGCTATTCTCGAACTTTCGGCGGCTAAAACGAGTATGAGCACAGAAAACAACAACAGCAACGGTCAGGACGCCGGATCCGGGTATCTCGAAATTTCCGAGAAGGGGTTTGGTTTTCTTCGCACCGCGCAGAACCACTTTCACCCGAAGCCCACCGACATCTTTGTCACCCCGGACACCATCAAGCGCAACTTTCTGCGCGAGGGCAGCTTTATCGTGGGGCCGACCCAGCCGCCTCACCGCGGCACCAGCCCCCAGTTGAAGGCCGTCGAAAAAGTCAACGACATGCCCTTCGAAGACTATACCAAAGCCTTGCGGTTCGAGAACCTGACCACCATCGACCCCATTGAAAAGTTCAGGCTCGAGACCACCCCCGACCTGATCGAGACCCGCGTCATTGACATGGTCACCCCAATCGGCAAAGGCACCCGCGGATTGATCGTGTCGCCCCCGCGGAGCGGCAAGACGACGGTTCTCAAGCAAATCGCCAATGCCGTCGCGGTCAATCATCCCGAAGTCCACGTGCTGGTGTTGTTGATTGACGAGCGGCCCGAGGAAGTCACTGATTTCCAGCGCTCTGTCAAAGCCGAGGTCGTCGCCTCGTCCAATGACCAGGACCTGGAGACCCACGTCCGGCTTTCGCGTTTCATGATCGAACGCTGCCGGCGCATGGTCGAAAGTGGCAAGGATGTTTTCGTTCTTCTGGATTCTCTGACCCGCGTGGCCCGCGCTTACAACAGCGTGCATGGCGGCAGCGGACGCACCATGACCGGCGGCGTGGACGCCCGCGCGCTGGAAATTCCGCGCAAGATGTTCGCTTCGGCGCGCAAGATTGAAGACGGAGGTTCGTTGACGATTCTGGCCACCGCCCTGGTCGACACCGGTTCGCGGATGGACGAGCTGATTTTCCAGGAATTCAAAGGCACCGGCAACATGGAGCTCATTCTCGACAGGAAGCTTTCCGACCGCCGGCTGTTTCCCGCGATTGATATCCCCAAGAGCGGCACGCGCAAAGAGGAGAAGCTCTTTCCTAAAAACCACATCGAGGCCGTTCGCAAGTTGCGCCGCATGATGGTCGATTTGAATCCCGTGGAGGCAATGGAAACGCTGATCGCCGCGCTCAAGAAGCACAAGACCAACGAAGAGTTGCTCGCGAAGCTGGATAAAGGGTCGTAACGCAGACAGGCGGTGGCTGCGGAGCCGTTTCGTTGCCTTGGTTTATCGTCCTTTTCACCAGCCTGCGGCTTGCGTTACATCGGTACAGGCCTCTCATAGACTGTCCTGATTTTTATCGGCCGCCACATCAAGGTTGCTGATCTTCCCCGGTCCCCAAAACCGGCTTTGCGCTGATCCCTCAGCATGTCCCGGCGGTGCCCCCCTGCCCTGCCCTGTGGGCACAACAATCGCTATTGCCGCATTACGGCGAAAGGCCTGGTCGTCCCCGAATGATGCTGATGAAAACTCGAATTGCGCTGACTTCATGTTTGCTGGCTGTTGGGTGCTTGATGCTCTGCGGTTGTGCCTCCACTCAGACCGGCGTTGCCAGGCCGAAGCGATTTCACGAGGGCTCCCACACGGACGTTGTGTTGCAGTTCTCAAGCTGGGAGTATACTTTCCTCGTGCGGCCGCGTTGGGAAGACAATGGGTTTTTGCGGCAGGTCCATCGCGAGAGCATCAACCAGGTGTTCGAACAATTGAACGTGCACCGGGACCTCGCCGTGGTCGTGATCGGCTGGAACTTCGCAAACCAGGACATGGAACGGTTGGTTGCCGAGTGGAAAACCGTCCTGGGCGGCTGCGGTTTCCGGCGCGTGGTTTTCCTGCGCACCAACGCATATAACGAACTGAATGGGTCATCCATTATTGACGACTCAACCTTATCCCTGGCCTCGGCCCAAGTCCCGCAGTCCTTCCCGGGACCCGGCCAATAGTTCGCAGCGCACCCTTTCGTCGCGTCCTCCGCTCGAGCGGATGCTCCGGATCCACCAGGCCCTGCAAGCCGGCAAATTCCCCAACGCCTCCACCCTCGCGCGGGAATTGGAAGTCAGCACCAAATCCATTCATCGGGACATCGAATTCATGCGCGATCGCCTGGAGTTGCCGGTTGCGTATGACGGCGCCCGGTTCGGCTATCATTACACCGAAGAGGTGGCTGCCTTCCCGAATGTCCAGATCACGGAGGGCGAGCTGTTCGCCCTGATCGTCGCGGAAAAGGCCCTGCAGCAATATCGAGGAACCAGTTTTGAAAAACCGCTCCTGAGCGCGATCCGGAAACTGGAACACGCGCTGCCGGAAACCATCTCGTTCAGCCTCTCCGATGTGAACCAATCCATCTCCTTCCGCACCCGGGCGGAGCCTGTGCTGGATTTGAAAATCTTCGACGCCCTGGCCACAGCCACGGCGCGCCGGCAGCAGATCGAACTGGCCTATCGCAAACCGGGCCGGCGAGAGATCGAGCAGCGCATCGTCGACCCCTACCACCTCGCCAATATTAACGGCGAATGGTATTTGTTCGCTTACGATCACCTGCGCGCCGATATCCGCACCTTTGTCCCCGGCCGGATTCAATCGGCAACCACAACCGGAAAAACATTTCCGCGCCCGGAACGGTTCTCCCTCGAGAAGCGGCTGCGCGGCAGCTTCGGTGTCCACTCCGGCCGCGGCCATTACCACGTGCTGATCCGCTTTAGCCCGGCGGTGGCCGATTATGTCCGCGAAAAAAGGTGGCACGAATCGCAGCGGCTGCGTGAGTTGAAGGACGGGAGCATTGAGCTGAGCCTCCATTTATCCGGGCTCCTGGAGCTCGAGCGCTGGGTCCTGAGCTGGGGCGGCGACGCCCGGGTCCTGCAGCCGCCGGAACTCGCGAAGCGCATCAAAGACGCGGCAAAGCGAATTTTGCGCGGCCGGCTCTGAATGCACTCCATACGCTTCGCGCTCTCCCGTGCCGGAGTATCATCCGCCGCACCAGCACATGGAGTGCGCGCGCTTCAGCGCCGCTCTGGTTTAGCAGCCCCCATGGATGCAATACCGTCTGCCGTGCCACCCAATCCAAAGCGCCGGTAAACCGGCGCACTCCACACGCTTCGCGTTCGCCTCTGCCACGGGTGCCAATTCTGGCGCCTGCACGTGGACGGTTTGGATTTCACTGGCCAAATTTTGCGGGTCGCGTATGATTTAGCATCCCGCTTTTTTTGTGAGCCGATATGAGAATGTAATTCCCGAGCTGGATGCCGGGATTGTGCGGATTGTTCCCGCCCGGTACTGCCGCCGTGCCTCCGGAGGTCTGGCGGCGGGGTTTACCCTGATTGAACTGCTGGTGGTCATCGCTATCATTGCGATTCTTGCGGCGCTGCTGTTGCCGAGTTTGAGCCGTGCCAAAAGCCAGGCCTCGTCTATTTCCTGCATTAACAACCTGAGGCAACTGCAGCTCTGCTGGACCCTGTACACCATGGACAACAAGGATCTGCTCGTGCCCAATAATTCGGTGATGGTGGTGGGCGGCGGCGGGGCCATTGCCCTGGGCGCTTCCTGGTGCCTTGCGGAACCCACAGTAGCCAACGTGGAAAACGGGATGCTCTTCAACTACAACCGGTCCGTGTCGATTTATCACTGCCCGGCCGACCGCACACCCCTGACCGACAGCAGCGGCGGCAAAACTTCCCAGCTGCGCGCGCGCAGCTACAATCTCAGCCAGTCCGTCAATGGCTATCCCGACTTCGACTCATACATCGACGGTTACATTCCCTGGTTCAAGAAGCTGACGGACATCAGGAATCCGAACTTCTCAAGCTGCATGGTGTTCATTGATGAGCACGAGCAGACGATGCTCGATTCACAGTTTGGGATGCCCACGGATTTTTACGATCACTCCCAGCATTGGTGGGACATGCCCTCGAACCGCCACAACCAGGGCGCGAATCTTTCATTTGCGGACGGGCATGTGGATCATTGGAAATGGGCTGTGCCCATGATATTCAGGGATTGGATTCAATCGGTGACCGAAGCCGAACTGCCCGCCTGGCTAAGGGTCAAGGCAGGCATCAAGCAGAATATGGATTAGCGGTTACTTGTCGTCGGGATGCACGTAACAAAAAACTGCCGCTGCGAGGGCCGCGGCGGAAAATTCAGCCAGCCAGAAAATCCATAAGTTGCCGGCTTTGGCAATGTGCATGACCGCCAAACCGAGCGCGACAGCGGGGTTGAACGCCCCTCCCGAGACTCCTCCAACGGCAAAGGCCATGGTCGTCACCGTGAACCCGATGGCCAGGCCGAAATAGGAATTCCCGGCGGCGAGCTTGGCCGTGGCCACGTTCAGCACCACGTAGCACAGCGCGAAGGTTCCAACGGCCTCGGCAACCAGCGAGGGCACGGTTTTGAGATCGCCCGGCAGCATTTCAGGAGAGCCTTTGAAATACAGAGCCAGGGCGCCGGCGGCGACGGCGCCGATTGCCTGCGCAAGAATATACCCGGGCACATCCGCCCCCGCGCAACGACCCCGCAACCACACGGCGAGCGTGACCGCCGGATTGTAATGGCCGCCCGAAATGTGTCCGCCGGCATACACCATGATCATCAACGCCGAACCGATGGCGAGCGGGGCAAAACTGCCGGCATCCGGTTTGATCACGCACATCCCCACGGTGAAAACCAGGAAGAAGGCGCCTATGAATTCAGTTAGGTACTTTTTCATAACGGATGAATGGCTGTATGCTAACAACTCCAGGCTCTTTGACAAACGCAATCCGGGGCGGGTACGGCCTCGTCCCCGATAACTGCGTTTGAACATCCATCAACCAACATCCAAAGACCAAAGACTAAAAAATCCCTCACCCTAACCCTCTCCCGTCCGACGGGAGAGGGAATAGCGCACAACGCCTTTGGATTAGCCACGCTATGGTTTGCAATCAACGCGTCAACCAATTCTCCCTCTCCCATCGGATGGGAGAGGGCCGGGGTGAGGGCGCCTTTGCATTTCAAATTTTAGATTTGAGATTGCAGGCTGCGAGAGGCGCAGTCCACGTCGCGCCTTCATTGGATGTTGGATGTTCACTCTCTCAACATGGGGACGAGCCGTCCCCACTCCTTCAAACAATCTCCGGAAAATTCTTCTCCGGATCGACCTCCAGGTGCTTGATGGCGTCTGCCACCACTCGCGGCTCGATCTCTCCCTGCTGGGCGAGGGCATGCAACGTGGCAATCACAATGGACTCGGCATCGACTTCGAAGAATCGCCTCAGGCGCCGGCGTGTGTCACTCCGCCCAAACCCGTCGGTGCCCAGCGTCGTCAACCCGCCCGGGACCCAGGGCGCGATTTGATCCGGAACGATCCGCATGAAATCCGAGGCGGCGACAAATACGCCGTGCTCCGCCTCCAACAGGCGCTCCACGCGCGACTTTCTGGCAGGCTCGGTTGGATGCAGCCTGTTCCAGCGCGCGGCACGCAGCGCGTCGTTCCGGAGTAACTTGTAGTTGGTCGCGCTCCAGACGTCGGCCGAAACGCCATACTTTTCCCCAAGAATCTGTTGGGCCCGCAATGCCTCGTTTATGATGGGCCCGCTTCCGAAAATGTGCGCTTTCAATGGCGTCTCTTCCGGAGCCGCCCGGAATCGATACAATCCTTCAAGGATCCCCTCCTCCACTCCCGGAGGCATCGCCGGCATCGTGTAATTCTCGTTGTAAAGGGTCAGGTAATAGAAAATATCCTCGCCTTGCACGAACATCCGCCGCATGCCGTCCGCAATAATCACCGCAATCTCATAGGCAAAGGCCGGATCATACGTGAGCAGCGTGGGAATCGCGCTGGTCAGGACCAGGCTGTGACCGTCCTCGTGCTGGAGCCCCTCCCCGTTCAGCGTCGTTCGTCCCGCGGTTGCTCCCAGCAAAAACCCTTTCGCTTTCATGTCCGCCGCCGCCCACATCAGGTCGCCAACCCGCTGATATCCAAACATCGAGTAATAAATGTAGAACGGGATCATGTGCAATCCGTGCGTCGCATAACTGGTCCCCGCGGCGATGAAACTCGACATCGACCCTGCCTCCGTAATCCCTTCCTCCAGGATTTGGCCGTCCTTGGTTTCGTTGTAGTAAAGCAGCGAACGGATATCGACGGGTTCGTACAACTGGCCTTTGGAGGAATAGATGCCGATTTCGCGGAAGAGCGCATCCAGGCCGAACGTCCGGGCTTCATCGGGAATGATGGGCACGATGTGGCGGCTGATGTTCTGATTTCGGAGCAAGTTGGTCACAAGGCGGACGAAAGCCATCGTCGTGGATACGCCCATCAGGCCCGAGCCTTTGAGCAATTCGTTAAACGAGTCCAGTTTGGGGATGTCCAGGGGTTTTGCCGTCAGCCTGCGTTCGGGCAGAAAGCCGCCCAGGCGTTTGCGCAATTTCAGGAGGTAGAGGGTCTCTTCGGTCTCGGGGCCGGGCCTGAAAAACGGCGCGTCGGCCACTTTCTCATCGCTGATCGGAATGCGGAAACGGGTGCGAAACTCGCGCAGCTCCTTTTCATTTAGTTTTTTCTGCTGGTGCGTGATGTTGCGGCCTTCCCCGGCTTCGCCGAGACCGTAACCTTTAACTGTTTTTGCCAGGATCACCGTCGGCCGGCCTTGATGTTCGACAGCCGCCTTGTATGCCGCGTAAACCTTTCGCGTGTCATGCCCGCCCCGGAGCAGCTTCCGGATTTGATCGTCCGTGAGGTGGTTCACCAGGTTCAGCAGTTCGGGATAA
>DASRKU010000455.1:0-2299 GCA_035648815.1 Verrucomicrobiia bacterium
GAGGGATACGGGCGCCTCGGATTCCGGCTCCGGAACAAAGATGATTGCCGCTTTGTTCTTGTACTTGTCGAGATGGCGGTCCACGCAGTTGTACGAGGCGTTGATTTTGCCGCCCACGAACCACTTCCAGAATGGCGGATCACTGGTATCGAGCGTCGTGTCCCAGTACTTGTCCCAGCTCAGCAGATCGGCGTACTCGCGGAAGCACTCCGGGAAATTTTTCTCGCTGAAGCGTTCGTTGACGTCGGGATCGGTCAGATTTGCCTGGCCGACAAATTTTGCGGAAGGATAATAATATTCTTCCTCCCGCCAATGGACTGCGATTTGAGCCTCGCTGGTCTCGATCACCGCGTTCTGCTGTGGAAGAGTTCGCGCCATATCAATCACTCCTTAAGATTTCTGAATTTGTGAAGCAACCCCGGTGTTCTTTGCCTGTGTTTCAAGGGTTGACGGAACGCGCCCCCGTGCTCCGTGCAAGCCCATTATGATGAAACATCCTCTACGTCACTGCAACATCCTTTGCCCGTCCCTGGAACATTACAGGTAGAGCCTTGCATGGCCCGGGCCCCCATGGTAGCGGGCCGAAATACCACTCCTGCCTGGTTCACTTGCCCTTCGAAGGCCCCGCGGGCAACGGCTGGTTGTCCAGCGCCGCCCTCATCTGGTGCCATGCGTGTCTGGCTTCTTCCACCGAGCCTTCGTCCTCGATGGTCGTGATGTCGCCGGGGTTCTTCTCCTGGGTCACCGCCTTCAGCACGCGCCGCATGATCTTGCCGCTACGCGTCTTGGGCAGCATGTCCACGAAGTTCAGTTCGCCGATGACGGCAATCGGTCCCAGCTCATGGCGCACCTGGTCCAGCAGCTTCTGTTTGAGTTCCGGCGACGGAATGAAGCCCTGTTTGAGCACCACGAATGCCGAGATCACTTCGCCGCGCAGCTCATCGGGCCGCCCGATGACGCCCGATTCGGCAACCGCGGAATGGCCCAGCAGCGCGGTCTCGACTTCGATGGTGCCAATGCGATGACCGGCAATCTTGATGATTTCATCGGCGCGGCCGGCAAACCAGACATAACCGTCCTGGTCGATTTGCGCCGAATCGCCAGTGTAATAGACACCAGGAATAATCTGCCAATAATCCCGGCCGTAGCGTTCTGTTTCTCCCCACAATTCCGGAGTCAATCCCGGAAAAGGCCGCTTGATCACCATGATGCCTTTTTCATTGACTCCGCAGGGTGTGCCGTCAAGCAACACTACTTCGGCATCAATGCCAGGCATGGGCAACGTCGCTGAACCCGGCTTAATGGGCAACATTCCCAGTCCATAAGGATTGCCGAACATTGGCCCGCTGGTTTCGGTCTGCCACATATGATCGATCACGGGAATCTTGTTCTTGAAAACCTTCTTCTGCAGCCACTCCCAAGCCGGCGCGTTCAACACTTCGCCCGCGCAAAATACCCGTTCCAGATATTGGTGATCGGTCTTGCCCAGGACGGCGTCGCCGTAACGCATCAGCAATCGCACCGCCGTGGGAGAAGTGAAAATTCCGGTGACACGATATTCCTCGATCAGTGTCTTCCAATTGGTTTCCGGGGCGGGATAATCCAGGGCGCCTTCAAAAACGATGGTGGTTGCACCCGCAATCAACGGTGCGTACACGATGTAGCTGTGACCCACAATCCAGCCAATGTCGGAGGTAGACCACCAGACATCCGTCTCTTTCAGGCCGAACAGCCACTTACCCATGGCGTCAATATGGACTTGATAGCCGCCATGGGTGTGCACCGCCAGCTTGGGGGTCGCGGTCGTACCGGAAGTCGCCAGGATGAAGGCCGGCTCGTTGGCTTCCATGGTGACATAGTCGCCGTTTTCACCGGCGCCGTGCTCCAAGAACTGCTCCCAAAGAATGTCGCGTCCGGGACGCATCGGGGTTTCCCCGGGAGTCCGCTTCAGAACGATAACGTGCTCAACCTTGTCACCGGCATTATCCAAGGCCTCATCGACGATCTCTTTCAGGCGGGTATCCTTGCCTTTGCGATAGGTCACGTCAGCGGTAAACACTAATTTCGAGCCGCTAGCCTGAATACGGTCGCCCAGCGCTTTCGCGCCAAAGCCGGCAAACACCACGGAGTGGATCGCGCCAATGCGCACCGTAGCCAACATCAGTATGATCGCCTCCGGACTGGTGGGCATGTACACGGTGAGGCGATCGCCCTTCTTGATGCCCATGCCGCGCAGCGCCGCCGCCGCCCGCTCCACCTCATGCAGCAAATGTGCGTACGTATAGGTGCGGCGCTCGCC
>DASRKU010000456.1:0-14022 GCA_035648815.1 Verrucomicrobiia bacterium
GCGCTGCACGAGCACGGGTTTTTTGTAAAACAGGTCGGCCCATTGGATGGCTTCTCCATTGGCCGTGAACATGGCCGCTTCGGTAAGGCCCTTGCGGACCAGGTGCAGCGCCATCAGCCGGTGTTCCACTTTCGAAAAGGCCGGGCCGGTGAAATGGATCAGGTCCACCTCGACCCGTTCCCACGTCAGATTGTCCAGCAGCGAACCAATCAACGCCTCGGGATCGCCGTGGAAATAAAACGCGCCGTGGATGAAATTGATGCCGATGATCCCGAGGGCTTCCTGCTGGCGGGCGTTTTCCTTTTCGAGCAGGCGCACGTGAATGAAGATGTCCGAGGCGGGCGCGTGCGGCTCGGTTTGAAAGCGGATGCCAAGCCAGCCATGGCCCTCCTCCTGGCGGGTGAAACTGTGGGTGGCAACGGTGTTCGCGAAAACGAAAAAGGCGACGCGGTCGCCGTGGGACTTATCCAGGCGCTGGATCAGCAGGTCATACTCGTGATCGAGCATTGAGCGCAGGCGCTGCCGGCTCACGTAACGGTCGGCGGGGCCGTAGATGGCGTCGCTCACCGCCATATCGTAAGCGGATATTGTTTTTGCCACTGTTCCCGCCGCGCCTCCGACGCGAAAGAACCAGCGGGCGACCTCCTGCCCGGCGCCAATCTCGGCGAAGGTGCCGTAGCGTTTGGCATCGAGATTAATCCTCAAGGCTTTCTGGTGCGTGTTCAGGATTTCGTTGGTCATAGCCTGGGGCCAGTATCCGGCAGACGGTTTTCTGAAGCCAGCCCATTTGGAAGTGCGAAGGACGAGATCGGGGTGGGGACGGCTCGTCCCCATGGGTTGACTCAAGATCGAACAACCAACAACCACCATCCAACGTCCAAGGGCAAAGGACTGTTAAACTTTGAACCGCCGAACCATTGAGGCAAAACCCCATAAGCTGTTGGGCATTCCCATACGATGGAAGAGGGACGGACTCACGGCGCCTTGCTCTCGACCCTCGTCAATCGACTCTCGACCACCCTTGGGTTATGTTGATCACAATCCAATGAAGGGGTTATGGAAGGATCAATTTACATCGGGACGAGCGGCTGGGTTTACAAGAGCTGGGAGAAGGAATTCTATCCCGAAGGGCTGCCCGCCGCGGAACATTTTGCTTTTTACACGACGCGATTTCCGACCGTGGAAATTAATGCCACGTTTTATCGTTTGCCCGGGCTCAACATAGTCCGGGGCTGGCGGGACAAAGCTCAGGCAGGATTTATTTTTGCGGTGAAGGGCAGCCGGTACATCGCGCCCCGGCCTGAATTAGACTTTCAATTGCGCGGGTTGCCCATATATATTGGGTTTGATGTTTCACACACAGGACCTGCACGTTCGAGAGATTGTCCGGCTTCAGACACCCTCGCAGTTGAAGGCGAGGCTGCCCATTACGGAGGCTTCGAGCGGGACTGTGACGCTGAGCCGGAAAGCGGTGACGCGCATCATCCGCAAGGAAGATCCGCGCCTGCTGGTGGTGGTGGGGCCCTGTTCCATTCACGATGTGAAAGGCGCGCTGGACTACGCCCGGCGCCTGCTGGCGTTGGGCAAGGAGTACGCCAGCCGGATGGAAATTGTCATGCGCGTCTATTTCGAGAAGCCCAGGACGACGGTTGGCTGGAAGGGGCTGATCAACGACCCGCACATGGATGGGACGCAGGACATTGAAGCCGGACTGAGGATTGGCAGGCAACTGCTGCTGGATATTACGGGGATGGGGATGGCGGCGGCGACGGAGTTTCTGGATCCGATCATTCCGCAGTATACGGCGGACCTGATTACGTGGGCGGCCATCGGGGCGCGGACGACCGAATCGCAGACGCATCGCGAGCTGGCGAGCGGATTGTCGATGCCTGTGGGCTTTAAGAATGCGACCGATGGCAGCATGCAGATTGCGGTGGATGCGATGTGTTCGGCTCGGACGTCGCACAGTTTTCTGGGGATTGACCAGGATGGTTTCACGGGGATTGTGCGGACGACGGGGAATCCGGACGGGCACCTGGTATTGCGCGGGGGCCGGTTGCAGACGAATTACGGAGCGGAGAGCATTCGGGAAGCTGAGAAGCGTTTGGCGCAAGCGGGTTTGCCGGCGGTGATGATGGTGGATTGCAGCCATGCCAATTCGGGCAAGGAGCCGGCCCGGCAGGGGGATGTCTGGCGGAGCATTATCGAACAGCGGGTCGCCGGCACCACGTCGGTCATGGGCACGATGATCGAAAGCTATTTGGAGGAAGGCAGCCAGCCGATTCCAAAGAATATCGCCGATCTGCGGTATGGCGTGTCGATTACCGACGCGTGCATTTCATGGGAGATGACGGACCGGTTGTTGCGGTGGGGATATGAAAGGCTTTCGCGCCTCCCGTGCGAAACGGCGGCGGCGCGCTAGAGAATGTCGATCATTCAGCGAGAGATCCAGGTGGGCTATTCGTTGCGGGTGCATTTCACCCGCGACATTTTTGACCCTGCGAACCTGGTTTTAAAGAGCGTCCTGTGCTCGACGGAGGATCTCGCGCTCAAAAAGGCGCTGGTCGTTCTCGACGAATCGCTGGCCTGCGCTCAACCCGCGCTGGCAAGTCGAATTGAGGAGTATTTCCAACCGCTTGCCCAAACCGTCAGGCTGGTTTGCCCGCCACTGGTTGTCGAAGGCGGCGAACGCGCCAAGAACTCCGATTTCCAGGTCGCCCGAATCCACTCGCAAATCGACCGTCATCATATCGATCGCCAGTCCTTCGTGATTGGGATTGGCGGCGGGGCCTTGCTGGACATGGTTGGGCTGGCGGCGGCCACCGCCCATCGCGGCATTCGCATGGTGCGGATTCCAACGACCACACTGAGCCAGGCGGATTCAGGAGTCGGGGTCAAAAATGGCATCAACGCTTTTGGCAAAAAAAACTTTATCGGGACCTTCACCCCGCCGTTCGCCGTGCTCAATGATTTTCAGATGCTGCTGTCGCTTTCAGACCGGGACAAACGGGCGGGGTATGTGGAGGCGGTGAAGGTCGCGCTGATTCGCGACAGGGTGTTTTTTGAGATGCTGGAACGGGACGCGGGGGCGCTGCGCGAGTTTGAACCTGCGGCGATGCAGCGCCTGATTTACCGGTGCGCCGAGCTGCACCTGGACCATATCGCCACCTCCGGGGACCCCTTTGAGTTTGGCACCGCCCGCCCGCTGGATTTCGGACATTGGTCGGCCCATAAGCTGGAGCAGCTTTCCGAGTACAAGATCCGCCATGGCGAAGCCGTCGCGGTGGGGATCGCTTTGGACACGATTTATTCGCGGAACTCGGGGTTTCTGGACTCGGCGTCGGCCGGTCGGGTGCTGGAATTGCTCGAGGAGTTGGGGTTTGAGCTCTTTGCAAATGAACTGCTGCACGCCGATTCATCGCAGTCCCTGATCATTCTAAACGGTTTGGAGGAATTTCGCGAGCACCTGGGCGGCAGGTTGAACCTGACCCTGCTCAAGGGAATCGGCAAAGGGTTCGAAGTTCAGCACCTGGATTTTGGGCGAATTGCGGATTCGATCCAGGAGTTGAAGCAGAGGCACGAGCAGGGGCGGCCGCGCGTGAATTCCGCAGTGGCATGAAACGCACCGCTGTGATCAATGTCGTCGGCCTCACCGGCGCGCTGATCGGCGAGCATACCCCGCGCATCCGCGACTTTGCGGCCGGCCGCGCGATCGTTCCCATCATCCCCGCCTTTCCCGCCGTCACCTGCACCGCGCAATCCAACTTCCTGACGGGACGGGCACCATCGGCGCACGGCATTGTTGGCAATGGCTGGTACCACCGTGAGCTTGCGGAGGTGCAGTTCTGGAAACAGTCCGATCACCTGGTCTCGGGCCGCAAATTGTGGGGGGAATTGCGCGAAGCGGAACCGAAGTTCACCTGCGCCAAGCTGTTTTGGTGGTTCAACATGTATTCCAGCGCCGACTACTCCATTACGCCCCGGCCCATGTACCCGGCGGATGGCCGGAAGGTGTTCGACATTTACACACAGCCGTATTCGATCCGGAGCGAAATAAAAAAAGAGCTCGGAGAGTTTCCCTTTCCATCCTTTTGGGGGCCGGCGGCCGGCGTGGATTCACCGCAGGGAAAAGCGGACGCCGTGTCGCGCTGGATCGCCGGGTCCGCCCGCTGGGTGGAGTCCAGGTTTGAGCCGACCTTGAGCCTGATTTATCTTCCGCACCTGGACTACAACCTTCAACGGTACGGGACGTATTCCAGCCCGGGGCGCGAGTTGAATCCAGCCATACTCCCGGACCTGCGGGCAATGGATGGCATTGTGGGCGATCTGATTGATTTTTTCGCCGCGCGCGATGTGCAGGTCGTGCTGCTTTCGGAATATGGAATCACCAACGTGGATAGGCCGGTGCATTTGAACCGGCTTTTCCGGGAGCAGGGATGGCTTGCGGTGAAGGAGGAGCTGGGTCTGGAGATTTTGGATTGCGGGGCCAGCAAAGCCTTTGCCGTTGCCGATCACCAGGTGGCGCACGTCTATATCAACGACAGCTCGGTTGCAGCCCGTGTCCGGTCACTGCTGGAAAACACCAACGGCATCGCGTCGGTGCTGGATGCGCAGTCCAAAAGCGCGGCCGGAATCGACCACAGCCGGGCGGGCGATCTCATCGCCGTCGCGCAGGAGAACGCATGGTTCAGTTATTACTATTGGCTGGACGACAGGATGGCTCCGGATTTTGCGCGCACCGTCGATATCCATCGCAAGCCGGGGTATGATCCGATGGAATTGTTTTTGGATCCGGCAATTCCGCTGGTCAAACTGAGAATTGCCTGGCGGCTGCTGCAGAAGCGGCTCGGGTTTCGAATGCTGATGGATGTGATCCCGCTCGATTCCTCGCTCGTCAGGGGTTCCCACGGCTGCAAGCCGGGCAATGTCTCCGATTTCCCCATCCTCATCGCTTCGCCACAAGGCCTGCGGCCGGGTGCCGCGATTCAGAGCACGGATGTTTATGGGGTATTGAAGCGGTCTATTGCGGGAAAACCCTCACCCTAGCCCTCTCCCATCCGATGGGAGAGGGAACAGGAGCTGAACGCTGTAGGTTCTATTGCGCGATGGTTTGCAATAAACGCGTGAACAGGTTCTTCTCCCTCTCCCATCGGATGGGAGAGGGCCGGGGTGAGGGTGCCTTTTAAATCTTTCCGCACAGACGATCACTTCAGAGAAGCGCTGCTGTATTCCACCTTCAGCCGCGATGTTTCGCCGGGAGGCAGTTTGATTTTATCGAGAGATACGTTGCCGGACTCCACGCACACCATCTGCTTGTATTCCTCATCGCCGAAATCCGGCATTGCTTTGGCCTTCGTGATCCACGGATTCCAGACCACGGTCGAAGCCGAATTTTCCTTTGCGATCCGGATGATGCGCTTGAGTGAACTGTCGCGAATTTCGACCGTCTGCGGCGCGCCGACATAGATGCGATCCACTTCCGACGCGATCTTGATTACGTCATTCGTCTCGGTCTTGCGCCGAAAAGCTTCCACCTTGTCCAGGTAATCGGCGCCTCTCAGCCCGGAAATACTCACGGCTGCAATGTCGCCCACCGCAAAGTAGGTGTGCAGGCAGTCTTCAAACTCAAAATGGTCAGCGGACTTGTTGGTCACGTTCAATTCGACGCCCAGCGAATCCGCGATGGTGACGACATACTCGACGGTGCAGGCCGAGCACTCGTTGGGTTCCGGCAGACGGAACCGCAGGGTTACGCTGCCATTCGGGATTGAAGCGACCTCGGCGAGTTCTCACGGTGTGGTCCGGACACAACCGTGCATGCCGGGCTTGCCCTGGGCCTGTCCGAACCATGGAAAGATGACAGGAATTCCGCCACGGATCGGCTTGCCGATTTCGAAGCTGCTGCGTTGGCTCAGAAAAAGGAGCGGCGCTTCGTCATGCTTTTTGAAGTGTGCAACATGCGCGCCATAGAGGTAGACCTGCGCGGTGCTCCATTTCGTCGCGACTTGAACCATTCCAAGACCGCCTTGGCCATTGATGTAGTCGACTTGGGGTTCCAAGGCGGCGTATCAGGGTTGGGATTGAATCGGAGAGCTTCCCGGGGGTGGCTCGATGACCGGAGCCGCCTCGGAAACGTCCGCCACTTTTTCCACTTGAGGATCAGGTGCGATGGGTGGTTCGGCATCCGGAGCAATGGCGGTTTCCGAACCTTCCTGGGCCAGGGACGGCTGTGCAGGATCGATTGGCTCGCCTGAAATCGACTCCGCCGCCTGAGATGCGGCTGCGGGTTGTTTCGGCTCCGGTTTAGGTGGTCTCGGCAAAGGTTTCTTGGCTGTTTCGAGAGTGCCGTTGGCAAACTCGATGACGTGGCCCTGGTGAATCAGCCAATGCAAGTCGGCGCTCAACGCGGTCTGCTCCGGACTGGGTTCATCGGGTGGAGCTGGGACAGGGGCTGCGGGAGCAGCCTCGGCTGGCGCGGGCGGCGCATCAGCTTTTACTTCGATCGGAGCCGGTGCTGCCGCAGGCTTCGGGGCCGAGGGCTCCAGCGCCTGGACCAGTTTTCGCCGGGTGCACCTCGGATGCGAGTTGATGTATTCCACGGTTCGACGCACGCCGTCCGAAACCGGGGTGGTTTCGAGATCCAGGTAATGCGGCCGCGCGATGCACACGTGCGTAATGGTCCTGTTGACCTTGAAAAACTGCAGGCCGTTGGACGCGAACTGCTGGCTGAGAACGGTTGCGATTTGAAGAGGAAATCGCCTCTGATCCTCCTCAACCTGGCGGACCAGGCGGGCAAGACCCTGGCTGCGCGAGCCGCGCGCAGCTGTCCCGGGCAGCGTCTGCGTTTCGGTGGGCTTGATGATGTTTTCCTTGTGAACTTCGCGGAAATGCTTTTCCACCGCCTCGCGATTGGGCAGGCGCAATGGTTCCGGCATGTTCAGGCAGATGAAATCGGTTTTCCAGCTCTGGTCATCGATCCACTTTTTGACCACTTCCTCGTCCTTCACGATTTTCACCCTGGCCTTGAACGCTTCAAACGGCATTCTGGAAAATCGTTCCGCGTGCAGCTTGTGCAATTGATTTTGGTAATCGTGGTAATTGGGAGGGCCAAGAATCATGCCGCTCATCCCGCATTGCGCGACAAATGTGTACTTGCCCTTTGGCGGCTCGGTCGCCGTCCGTTCGGTCTGATAAAATGTCCCGAAATGGTTCTTGAGCACGTGGGCCACCGCTTCGTCTTCGGAAAGCCAAAGCGTTTCGTCCAGGGCGCAAACGAACAGTGGCTGGACGGCTTTGCCTTCCGCATCCTTTTTGACCTTGAAGGTCACCGCGTAGCGCTCGGGCTTCTGCAAAATCAACCGCGCGATGTCAAACAGGGGATAAGCTCGACCGGTGGTCTTGATCTGGCGCGAAAGCGATTCGACGCCGTGCTCGTCTGGAGTGAACAGGACGTTGACTTCGGGCAGAGGCGCCGGGGGTTCGCGGCGCTCCATGGGTTGGTCGCGCCGGGGTCCAGCGTCGCGCCGGGGAAATCGCGCGTCGCCTTCGCGGCGAGGTCCGCGGCGCTCGCCCCCGGGCCGGTTGCCGGGCGGGCGATTGTCCGAAGGCTCACGGCGGGGCGGGCGCCTGTCCCGGCGTTCGCCGCCTTTTTCTTTGCCATCGTCGCCTTCGTAGCGGGCGTAGTGTTTGGCCGATGCGGGCTCTTGCGCCCACGCCGGCAAAAACAGCTTATCAAGATCCAGTTCGTTTTCAGGTAATGTGCTCATTCCTTCACGTCAGCCCCGATTTGTCGGGACTCGCAGGTGGCTTTAGCATGGAACGCAGCGGAGCGGATTGCAAGCGTTGGCTGGAACTTTGCCTTTTACCTTTGCGGGCTTGCCCAGTACTTTCGCCGGATGCGGCGCAAGTTGCTCAAAGATGTCACCCGGATTGTGCTGAAGCTGGGGACCGGGGTGCTGACGGACAGCCGGAAGCAGCCGGACCTGGCGCAAATGGAACAATTGGTCGGGCAAATTGCGGACCAGCGGAGCAAGGGCAAGGAAGTGGTCCTGGTCACGTCCGGGGCGGTGGGCGCGGGGATGGGAGTCCTGGGATACACCCGGCGACCGGTCGATGCTGCGGAGTTGCAGGCCTGCGCCGCCGTTGGCCAGTCCCGGCTAATGGCCAATTATCAAAAACTTTTCGACGGCCACGGCCTTCCGGTCGCCCAGGTGTTGCTGACGCACGACGACCTGGAGCATCACGAACGTCACTTGAACGCCCGCAATGCCCTGGTCACTCTCCTTGGCCGTGGCGTCGTTCCCATCATCAATGAGAACGACGTGGTCTCCATCACCGAACTCAAATTCGGCGACAATGACAAACTTTCAGCCCTCGTCGCGTCTTTGTTGCCGGCCGATCTGCTCGTCATCCTGACCAGCGTGGATGGCTTGATCGACGGCTTCGGCGGGGCCTCCCCGAAAGTGGTCGCCACCGTGGACCGGATTGATGCGCGCATCGAGAAGCTGGCCGGGGGAACGGACAGCGAAACGGCGGTGGGCGGCATGGCCTCGAAGATTGAGGCGGCGAAGATTGTGGTTCGCTCCGGCATTCCGCTGGTGATCGGTTCGGGAAGGAACAAGGGGGTGCTGGCGCGAATCATGGCGGGCGAAGAGGAAGGCACTCTTTTCATCCCGCAACCGGCCAGGTTGCGGGGGCGCAAGCGATGGATCGCGTTTTTTCATCATCCCAAAGGCGCGCTGTTTGTGGATGCGGGGGCGCGCAAGGCGCTGCGCGAATGCGGCAAGAGCCTGTTGCCGCCAGGGATTGCCCGGTGCGAAGGGGATTTCGCCGAGGGCGACGTGGTGCGCATTTGCGACGTGGACGGGACGGAGTTTGCGCGCGGCATTGCGGGCTTCGGCTCGGAGGAGATCAAGGGGCGCAAGCTGCAGCGGGTGGAAGTCGTGCATCGGGACAACCTGGTCGTCCTCTAAAATTTCAAATTTGAGATTTGAGATTTGAAATGGGACTGAATCTGAAATCATCTCAAATCTCAAATTTGAAATCTGAAATTAAAAACAAGTCGGCGATCTCCGATCTGCTCAGGATTATGGCGCGGTTACGGTCGCCGACGGGCTGCCCGTGGGACCGGGAGCAGGACCACATGTCCTTGAGGTGGCATGCGGTTGAGGAAGTTTACGAGTTGATGGATGCCATTGAGTCGGGTGACGACGACGAGATGGAGGAGGAGTTGGGGGATTTGCTGCTGCAGGTGGTTTTCCATTGCCAACTGGCGAACGAACGGGGGGCATTTAATTTCGAGAAGGTCGCCCGGCGGATTGCCGACAAGCTGATTCGACGTCACCCGCACGTGTTTGGAGATGTGAAGGTGAAAGATGTCGACCAGGTCTGGGCGAACTGGGAGAAGATCAAGCGGGCGGAGAAGCATGGAACGCATCGCGCGCGGCCTTCGGCGATGGATGGGATTCCGAAGCATTTGCCGGCGCTGTTGCGGGCTGAAAAACTTCTAAAGAAGTCCCGAAAGGCCGGATTGCTGAAATCGGCGGCGCGAACCCGCAAAGGCAGGCGGGTTCTCAGCAGAAGCGTCCTGGGTCGGCAGCTCTTTCTGCTGGCGAAAACGGCCCTGGACAGCGGATGGTCCGCCGAAGACCTGCTTCACCGCGAACTGGCTGGGATCGAGAAAGTCCTGCGCAAGCAGGAACGCGCTCAAGGCAACAGTCTGGCCCGGTAAAATCGCGCCATGTCTGTGGAAAGCGGATTGGTGAAGCTCAAGAATCCCGTGGAATTGCTGCGTGTGAACAGATCGTTCCAGTGCAACAGGTCCGGGTTTCTCTCGACAAAAAGCCCATCCTGACTACGTTAGGCAATCATGACGGACCCCAGATACACGAAATTGGCGAGGCTGCTGGTCGACTATTCCATCGCGGTCAAGAAGGGAGAGCGGATTCTGCTGGACATGATGGATGTGCCCGACGAGTTCACGATTGAATTGATCCGCGCGGTCCGATCGGCCGGGGGCATTCCGATGGTCGAAACACGTCATACCCGGGTAGGGCGTGAGTTGTTGCGCCAGACGCAGGAGGACCACGCTGTGCTGGCGCGAGACCTGGAGCTGTTTCGGATGAAGAAGATGCAGGCGTATATCGCGATTCGAGGCAGCGAGAATGCGAGCGAAAACGCCGACGTGCCCGCCGACCGGATGGCGATGTATTCCCGGATCATTCGGCCGGTCCTCAATTACCGGGTCAACAAGACGCGCTGGTGCGTGTTGCGATGGCCCACCCCGAGCATGGCGCAGGGCGCGGGCATGAGCACGGAAGCTTTCGAGAACTTGTACTTTGACGTGTGCACCATGGACTATCGGAAGATGGGCCGCGCCATGGCGCCGCTGGAGCGCCGGATGAAGCGCGCCAACCGCGTCCGCATCAAGAGCCCGGGCACGCAATTGGAATTCAGCATCAAATCCATCGGCGCCAAGATGTGCAAGGGCGACCGGAACATTCCCGACGGCGAGGTCTTTTCATGCCCGGTGCGGAACTCGATCAACGGCCACATTCAATTCAACACGCCCACGTTGTATTCCGGAACGCGGTTTGAAAACGTGCGCCTGGAGTTCAAGGACGGAAAAATCATCCAGGCCACATCAAACAACACAAAACGGCTCAACGAAATTCTGGACACAGACCCGGGCGCGCGATACACGGGAGAGTTTTCGCTGGGGTTCAATCCTTACATCCTGAACCCGATGTGCGACATCCTGTTTGATGAAAAGATCGCCGGCTCGCTTCATCTTACACCCGGCCAGGCGTACGAGGAATGCGATAACGGCAACCGATCGGCCGTGCATTGGGACATGGTGTTGGTCCAGCGCCCGGAATGGGGCGGGGGAGAAATCTGGTTTGACGGCGAATTGATCCGCAAGAACGGCTTGTTCCTGTCTCAAGATCTGAAGCCGCTAAACCCGGCCAATTTGAAGTAGGGGCTTAGTGGGCCCCGCCCTCTTTCAGGATCGCGAGGAACTGCTTCATCGCGGGCGAGAGCACCTTGTTCTTCTTGTAAATCGCCGCAATCGGCCGGAAGAAGTCCCCGTCATCCAGGTGCACGGCGGCCAGCGTCTGCTTTGAGATTTCCTGGCTGATCGTGCCCAACGGGACGATCGCGACGCCGGCATCAATTTCCACCGCGCGCTTGACCGTTTCAATATTGTCAAACTCCATGACGGTTTGGACATCGACATTATTTTCCCGCAGGATTTTGTCCAGGGCTTTGCGGGTGGGAATGTCGGGTTCGAAGCTGATGAATTTCTGTCCGGCGATGGCCTTGAGCTTGATGCTCTTTAATTTGCCGAACGGGTGCGTGGGGTGGGTGATCAGCACCAGCGGATCCTTGCGCAGCGGGACGATTTCCAGTTTGGAATCGCGCGTCGGATACGCCACCAATCCCATATCCACGACATTGCCCAGGACGTCTTCGTACACCTGGTTGGCGCGGCGGTATTCGACGTGGACGTTCACGGTGGGGTAATCCTTCATGAACTTCTTGATGTACGGAGGAAGGTCATGGAGGCCGATGCTGTAAATGGTGGCGACGCGAATGGTGCCGGAAATGATATCCTTGATCTCCTGCAGCTTGCTGTGCAGCGCCTCGTACGTCTGGATGATCTGCTTGCTGAAGTCATAGAGGACCTGGCCTTCGCGGGTCAGGCGGAACTTCTTTTTGCTTCTCTCGATGAGCAACGATTTGAACAGCCGCTCCAGCGAACTGATCTGCTGGCTGACGGCGGACTGTGTGACGCTGTTGATTTGGGCGGCCTTGGTGAAGCTCTCGGTCTCCGCCAAATCACAGAATACCTTCAGACTTTCGATTTGCATAAGTCCACTGAATACACAATGGAATTTAGTGCGTCAACTAATGTTCGTGAGGGAATGTGAGAACGTTCTTGACTTTGGCCAGCAATTCCTGGCTGGTAAACGGCTTCTGCAGGTAGCTTGTGTCGTCATTATGATCGTGCGCCGGCCGCACAAACCCGCTGGTGCATACCACCCGCGTCTGGGGCGAGAGGCGATAAATCTGTTCCGCTAACTCGCGCCCGCTCATCGACGGCATGACCATGTCGGTAATCACCAGGTCGATCGTGATCTTGCTTTGCGAAAAGACCTCCAGCGCCTTTTGCCCGCTGTTCGCCGTCAAGACCTTGTAGCCATAGGCCGACAGCACCGTCTGTCCCATCGTCAGCATCAAATCCTCGTTATCCACAAGCAGGATGGTTTCAATCCCCTTGAGGTTCCCGGACTCAACCGTGGTGTCGCGCGTGAATCGCTTTTCGGCCGGCAGGTAGAGGCGCACGGAGGTGCCGACATCCACCTGCGAGGACACAGCCACTCCGCCGCCGTGGTTGGTGACGATGCCGTAGACCCAGGCCAGGCCGAGTCCGCGGTGGTTGCCGTCCTTCTTTGTGGTAAAGAAGGGTTCGAAAATTCGCGGCAGCACATCGGGAGCGATGCCGGCGCCGTTGTCGGAAATTTCAACGCACACGTAAGTGCCGGGCGCCAGTCGCAGGTCCCGATCCTGGGCGGGTTCTTTTAATTCGACGTTGCGGGACTGGACGATGACGCGGCCGCTCTCCTTGAGGGCCTGGGCGGCGTTTTCGAGGAGTTTGACGAAAGCCTGCTGCAATTTGACTTCGTCAAACTTGGATGAGAACAGCTTGCGTTCCAACTGCAGGAGCCACTCGACCTGTTGCTTTTGGTCTTTTCGCATCATCTCCACGCTTCGCTGCAGGACTGAGTTCAGGTTGCCGGTGGATTGGCTGTGCTGCTCCTTCTCCTGGTTGCTGAAAGCGCCGAGGTCATTGGCGATCTCCGCGGCTTTGGCGGCCGATTTTTCGACCTCCAGCAGGGAATTGCGCCAGGGATGGTTCGGTTCCGCCTGGCTCAAGAGGAGCGAGGTGTGGCCGAGGATGCTGGTCAGCGCATTATTGAAATCCAGGGATACGGTGCGCGCCAGTTGCAGGGCGCATTCCAGCTTGTGTTGCTGGATCTGGCTCAAGTCGGCGCTCTGGATCGGCTCGGCAGCGGGGGTGGGCGGCAGTTCGGGCAGCAGTTGCAGCACGAAAAACTTCTGGGCGTCCTTGCCCACGGAACAAATGGAAATTTTAAAAAGGCTGTTGGTCCCGCCTTTCACCCGAAGAGGCAAAACGATTGTTGGCGCCGGAGAAGATTGCCATTGAACCAGAAATTTTTCGGCCGTGGATTTCGCTTCAGGAGCCCAGATGGCGGAGAGGAGGGGAGCCTCCCCTTCCAGCACCGGGCCGAATACCTTCACCGCCGCCGCAGTGGCGCGAAGGATCGTGCCCGTCCCATCAACCAGGAGTGCGGGCCAGCCGGCGTTTTCCAGAACAAACAAAACATCGGACTTCATCTCAGATCCAGGATTGCAGCTTAGGGCTTCAGCGCCGCTTCTGCCAGCTTGATTTGTCCCGCGGCTCCCCATATCTTGGCTACGCTCACGCCTTATGCAATTGAACAATGACGAAATACGACGCTACTCCCGCCACCTGATCCTGCCGGAGGTCGGCCTGGCAGGCCAAAAGAAAATCTGCTCCACCAGCGTCCTGTGCATCGGCGCCGGAGGATTGGGCTCGCCTATCGCGATGTATCTGGCCGCCGCCGGCATCGGCAAACTGGGCATCCTCGACTTCGACACCGTCGATTATTCCAATCTGCAGCGCCAGATTCTGCACACCGAACAGGACGTGGGCCGTCCGAAGACCGAATCGGCGCGGGAAACAATCCAGGGGATCAACCCGCATGTGGAGGTCGTGATCCATAACACCCGGATCACCAGCGAAAACGCGCTCGACGTGATCCGGCCCTACGACATCGTCGTTGACGGCACCGACAATTTTCCGACGCGGTATCTGACGAACGACGCGTGTGTGCTGCTGAGGAAGCCCAACGTGTATGGCTCGATTTTTCGGTTTGAGGGCCAGGCGAGCGTGTTCGCGCCGCACCTGGGCGGCCC